>NZ_JAMYMA010000017.1:0-146768 GCF_040318275.1 Mesorhizobium sp. M1217
GCGAGACGCCGGAGTTCCTGGCCATCGCGGCACGGGTGCGCGACGGGCTGAGGGCAGGGCACAGCTATGATGATTGAGCGGGATGAGGGTCCTCCTCTCCCCGTTGGGGAGAGGAGGGCGCCAAGCGCCCGAGGATCGCTAGATGGACTCGTTTCGCGACAAGATCGTTCCCGTGACCTCGATCCTCCTGGGCGTGGTCGTCGTCTGGTACGTCATGGCCGTTGTCCTCAACGCGCCGTTCCAGCGCGATCTCGACCGCCGCGCCAATTTGACACCGGGCATTGTGGAATTCATCGGCAAGACGCTGGCACAACCGAAGCCGACGCTACCGGCGCCACACCAGGTGGCGGTGAATTTTTTCGAAAACACCTTTTTGCGCAGCATCACCTCGAACCGCAGCCTTGTCTACAATGCCTGGGTGACGCTGTCGTCGACGCTGCTCGGCTTTGCCTTCGGCACAGCGCTCGGCATCGTCATCGCCGTCGGCATCGTGCATGTGGCGACGCTCGACCGCAGCATGATGCCGTGGATCATCGCCTCGCAGACCATTCCGATCCTGGCGGTGGCGCCGATGATCATTGTCGTGCTGGCGGCGGTCGGCATCACCGGGCTGATCCCGAAAGCGCTGATCTCGACCTATCTGTCGTTCTTCCCGGTGGCGGTTGGCATGGTGAAGGGGCTTCGCTCGCCCGAGCTCACCCATCTCGACCTGATGCATACCTATAATGCCAGTCCCTCGCAGACCTTCTGGAAATTGCGGGTGCCGGCCTCGGTGCCGTTCCTGTTCACCTCGATGAAGGTGGCTGTCGCCGCCAGCCTGGTCGGCGCCATTGTCGGCGAGCTGCCGACCGGCGCCGTCGCCGGCATCGGCGCCAAATTGCTCGCCGGCGCCTACTACAGCCAGACGATCGACATCTGGTCGGCGCTGGTCGCCGGCTCGGTGGTGGCGGCGCTGCTGGTTATGCTGGTCGGCATTGCTGGGCGCCTTGTCGACCGCGCCATGGGCGGGAGGCCGGCATGAGCTCGCTCCTGAGCCTTTCCTCAATCACCCCCCGATCCTGGCAAGGATATGCCGCGCTTATCCTGCTTATCGGCGCGCTGCTTCTTTGGCCGCTCGTCAGTGCTACGCCCGGTTACGGCATGGCGACTACGGTTTTGATTTTCATTTTGCTGCTCATCGCAATCGAGGCCGACAACTTTCCACCGATGATCGGGGTGGTGTTGCTGTTCCTTGGCGCGCACGGCGCGGCGTGGATGTTGCTCGCCGGCATAACCGGCAATGAGGGCAGCGCTCGTGGCTCCTTCTATCTGCTGCTCGTCGCGGCGTGGTTTTTGGCCTGGCGCTGCGTAACGGTCTTGTCGTCGGTTCGCCCGACGTCGCGCTGGGCGTCAACCGCCTTGCGCCTGATCATTCCAGCCATCTTCGGCGCTTGGATCCTGATCATCTGGGAGGCGGTGACGCGTGGCGCCGGCATTCCCTTCATCCTGTTGCCGCCGCCAAGCGCCATCGGTGCACGCATCGTCGGCTCGCTGCCGGTGCTGGGGGCCGATGTCAGGCAGACCATCTTCAAGGCGGTGATCTTCGGCTATGTCGTGGGCAGCAGCGCCGGCTTCCTCGTTGCCATCGCCGCCGACCGTGTGCCGTTCCTGCGGCGCGGGCTTTTGCCGATCGGCAATATGGTGTCGGCGCTGCCGATCATCGGCGTCGCGCCGATCATGGTCATGTGGTTCGGCTTCGACTGGCAATCCAAGGCAGCCGTGGTCATAATCATGACCTTCTTCCCGATGCTGGTGAACACCGTCGCCGGGCTTACCGCCTCCGGCCATATGGAGCGCGACCTGATGCGCACCTATGCCTCGAGCTACTGGCAGACGCTGTTCAAGCTGCGGCTGCCGGCGGCGGCACCGTTCATCTTCAATGCGTTGAAGATCAATTCGACGCTGGCTCTGATCGGCGCCATCGTCGCCGAGTTCTTCGGCACGCCGGTGGTCGGCATGGGATTCCGCATTTCGACGGAAGTCGGGCGGATGAACATCGACATGGTGTGGGCCGAAATCGCAGTTGCAGCACTTGCGGGTTCGGTCTTTTATGGCGTGGTCGCTCTTTTCGAGAGAGCAATCACGTTTTGGCATCCCTCTGTCCGTGGTGGATAGGGGCGGTGGGTTTAGGGCGCTAACTTCAGAGGGTAAAAACATGAAAAGACTTGTTGTTTCGATGCTGGCCGGCGCGATGTCGCTTGCCGCGTTCCAGGCGGTGGCCGCGGACAAGGTGACGCTGCAGCTGAAATGGGTCACCCAGGCACAGTTCGCCGGCTATTATGTCGCCAAGGCCAAGGGCTTCTATGACGCCGAAGGCCTCGACGTCGACATCAAGCCCGGCGGCCCGGACATCGCACCCGAGCAGGTCATTGCCGGCGGCGGTGCCGACGTCATCGTCGACTGGATGGGCGGCGCGCTGGCTGCACGCGAAAAGGGCGTGCCGCTGGTCAACATCGCCCAGCCGTTCAAGAAGGCCGGCATGGAGCTGGTCTGCCCGAAGGACGGCCCGATCAAGACGGAAGCCGACTTCAAGGGCCATACGCTCGGCGTCTGGTTCTTCGGCAATGAGTATCCTTTCTATGCCTGGATGAACAAGCTTGGCCTCAAGACCGATGGCGGGCCGGACGGCGTCACTGTGCTCAAGCAGAGCTTTGACGTGCAGCCGCTGATCCAGAAGCAGGCGGATTGTATCTCGGTGATGACCTATAACGAATACTGGCAGCTCATCGACGCCGGCTACAAGCCGGAAGAGCTGACCGTCTTCAACTATTCCGCCATGGGCAACGATCTGCTCGAAGACGGGCTCTATGCGTTGGAGGACAAGCTCAAGGATCCGGCCTTCGAGGACAAGATGGTGCGTTTTGTGCGCGCTTCGATGAAGGGTTGGAAATACGCTGTCGACAATTCCGACGAGGCGGCCGGCATCGTCATGGACAATGGCGGCCAGGACGAGAACCACCAGAAGCGGATGATGGGCGAAGTCGCCAAGCTGATCGACAATGCCGATGGCAAGCTCGATCCGGCGACGTACGAGCGCACCGCGAAGGCGCTGCTCGACCAGAAGATCATCAGCAAGGAGCCTACCGGCGCCTACACGACCGCGATCACCGACAAGGCCATCAAATAGGGGCTGTCAAACCGGCTCCGTTGGAAACCGAAAGGGGCGGGCGACCGCCCCTTTTTAGTGGGATGTAAAATGAACGTTACCGGTGGAAACATCCGCTCGCAAAATCGTTGTGCCGGTGCATCCGCCTCAAGGGTGTCACAACGGAGGTTTCCATGCGCATCCAGTCCTTCACGCCGATGCTTTCGGCGCTGGCCATTTCTGCAGCCATCTTCTCTGCTTCACCGGCCCTGGCCGAAACTATAAAGATGACGGCGACGCTCGATGGTGCTCAGCAGAACCCGCCCGTCACCACGAAGGGCAAGGGCACCGCCACGCTCAGATTCAACACCGCCACCAAGAAACTCAGCTGGACGGTGAGATATTCCGGCCTCAGCGGGCCGGCGAAGGCCGCACACATTCACGGCCCGGCGGCAGAGGGTCAAAACGCCGATCCAGTGGTGCCGTTCGAAGGCAAGCTGAAGAGCCCGATCAAGGGTTCGGCGACATTGACCGATGCCCAGGCCACCGATCTTGAGGCGGGCAAATATTACGTCAACATCCACACCGCGGCCCACGCCGACGGCGAGATCCGCGGCCAGATCGAAAAGGTCAAATAGGCACATCAAGACGACAAAAACAGGGCAACCACCCTGTTTGTCAGGCCTTGTCGCGAATCTGGGTCATCGTGCGGGTCGGCGTGATGGCTTCGGGGTCGAGCCTGATCTCGACGATCGACGGCTTGCCGCTAGCACGGGCGCGCTCGAAGGCCGCCGCGAAGTCGGCGGTCTTTTCCACCGTCTCGCCATGGCCGCCATAGGCACGGGCCAAAGCAGCAAAGTCGGGGTTTTTCAGATCGGTGGCGACGACACGGCCCGGATATTCGCGCTCCTGATGCATGCGGATGGTGCCGTAAATGCCGTTGTTGACGACTATGACGATGATCGGCAGCCCGTATTGCACGGCGGTGGCGAATTCCTGCCCGTTCATCAGGAAACAGCCGTCACCGGCAAAGGCGATCACGTCGCGGTCGGGGAAAAGCTGTTTGGCGGCGACGGCCGCCGGCGTGCCGTAACCCATCGAGCCGGATGTGGGTGCTGCCTGCGTGCCGAAACGCCGGAAGCGATGGTAGCGATGCACCCAGGTGGCGTAGTTGCCGGCGCCATTGGTGAGGATGGCGTCGTCCGGCAGCATCGTTTCGAGATAATTCATGATCGGCCCCATCTGCACGGCGCCGGGGCCGCTCTCCGGAGGCGTCGACCAGTCGAGATAGGCGGTGTGCAGCTTCGCTGCCTCCGCCGCCCACACCGGCGTTGCGGCCGGCTTGCGTTTGGCAAAGGCTTCGACGAAAGCGGCAGGCGAGGTATTGATCGCCAGCGCCGGCCGGTAGACGCGGCCGAGCTCGCCGGCGTCGGCATGGATATGGACCAGCGTCTGGTCGGGGTAGGGGCTCTTCAGCAGCGTGTAGTCGGATGACGGCATCTCGCCCATGCGGCCGCCGATCAGCAGCACAAGGTCGGCCTGCTTGATGGCGGTTGCCACTTTGGGATTGATGCCGATGCCGACATCGCCGGCATAGTTCGCGTGGAGATGGTCGAACAGCATCTGGCGGCGGAAGGAGCAGCCGACCGGCAGCGACCAGGCTTCGGCTATCGTCCGCATCCGTGCAACGGCCTGCGCATCCCAGCGCGTACCGCCAAGGATGACGAACGGCCGCTTTGCCTTGTTGAGCAGCTCGTCCAGCGCGTCGAGCTCGGCTTCGCCAGGCCGCGTCTCGACAGGGGTGTAATGCCGGGCTTCCGGTGCCTCGGCAAGGCTGGTCAGCATGTCCTCGGGCAGCGAGATGACGACCGGGCCCGGGCGGCCGGACGTCGCCACTGCAAATGCCCGTGTGACGAATTCGGGGATGCGCGCGGCGTCGTCGATCTCGACCACCCATTTGGCGATATCGCCGAAGAACCTGACATAGTCGACCTCCTGGAAGGCCTCGCGCCCCTTGGCGTGGCTGGCGACCTGGCCGATGAACAGGATGAGGGGGACCGAATCCTGCATGGCGATGTGGATGCCGGCCGAGGCATTGGTGGCGCCTGGGCCGCGGGTGACGAAGCAGATGCCGGGCCTGCCGGTCAGGCGGCCATGGCAGTCGGCCATCATTGCGGCACCGCCCTCCTGGCGGCAGACGATGGTGCGGATTGGCGAATCATGCAGCGCGTCGAGCACCGCCAGATAGGATTCGCCGGGCACGCAATAGATACGGTCCGTTCCGTTGGCTTCGAGCGCATCGACGATGAGTTGTCCGCCGGTCTTCATTTTCCTGACCTCTCCAGTTCGGCAAGGATTTCTTCGGTGTGTTCGCCGAGACGCGGCGACGGCCGTTCATAGACCAGCGGCGTGCCGGACATGACCATCGGCGCGCGCACCGAGGGCAAGAGATTGCCATGGCCGTCATCGAGGTCGAGCCGCATGCCGCGCGCGATGGTCTGCGGGTCGGCAAACATCTGGCCGATATTGTTGATCGGGCTGGCCGGCACGCCGGCTGTCTCCAGCCTGGCCAGCAGCGGGTCGCGATCGAAGACCTTCAGCGCCTCGACCATGTGCTCGCGCAGCTTTGCCCGGTTGGCGACGCGGGCGGGATTGGTGGCGAAGTCAGGGTTCGAAGCCAGCTCATCGAGGCCGACGGCAGCGCAAAACTTTGCGAATTGGCCGTCATTGCCGACCGCCAGGATGATGTGGCCATCTTTCACCGGCACCACCTCGTAGGGCGCGATGTTCATATGCGCATTGCCCATCTGCACCGGCGATTGTCCGGAGACGAGATAGTTGAGGTTCTGGTTGCCGAGCGTTGAGATCTGGGTGTCGTAGAGCGCCATGTCGATATGCTGGCCTTCGCCGGTCTTCTCGGCGTGGCGAAGTGCCGCCTGGATGGCAACGACCGAATAAAGCCCGGTGAAGACATCTGAAATAGCCACGCCCGCCTTCTGCGGTTCGCGGCCGGCTTCGCCGGTGATCGACATCATGCCGGCCATGCCCTGGATGATGAAATCATAACCGGCGCGCGGCGCATACGGTCCCGACTGGCCAAAACCGGTGATCGAGCAATAGATCAGCCGTGGGTTGATTTCCCTCAGGCTGTTATAGTCGAGGCCGTATTTCTTAAGTCCGCCGACCTTGAAGTTTTCGATCAGCACTTCCGAGGTCGCGACCAGCCGGCGCACCGTCTCGGCGCCCTCGGGCGTCGAGAAGTCGATGGCGATGGAGCGCTTGCCGCGGTTGCAGGAATGGTAATAAGCGGCCGAAAGGTTCTCGCCATCATGGCCGATGACGAAGGGCGGTCCCCATTTGCGGGTGTCGTCGCCGCTGTCCGGGCTCTCGACCTTGATCACGTCGGCGCCGAGGTCAGCAAGCAGCTGCCCGGCCCATGGCCCGGCGAGGATGCGTGCGAGTTCGATGACGCGGATGCCTTTGAGCGGAGGCTCAGTCATGGATCACCGTGGTTGGCCGAAAGCGCAGGCTTAGATGTTTTTTGTGCATGTCGTTATCCCAAAACCGCTGCGCACCCTCGGGTCGAGCCCAAGGGCATGCTTTGGGCGACATCCCACTATCAATCCCGGGTGCCGCTGTCACGGCCCTTGCAATGGGCCAAGTATCAAGGCGCCCTCAGCACGCGATCGGCCCAAGCGGCAAAATCCTCCATGATGATGTCTCGATTGACCTCGTTCAGGCTCTCGTGGCGGGTTTCGGCGTAAACCTTTGAAACGAGATTCGAAAAGCCCAGCATGTGCATCCGGCCGGCGAGATGGCTGACCGCCTTGCCGCCGTCCGAGGCCGGATCCTGCCCGCCTCCGACCAGATTGACGAACAGGTCGCGCCGCACGCCGGAAAAATTGCGGTCGCGGCCGCAATGCAGCGTCATCTTGACGATGTCCTGCCACATCGACACCGATGCGTCCCAGCCGCAGAGCGGGTCGGCGATGTATTTCTCGACTTCGGCGGCATCGCGCGACAGCCAGTCGAAGGGCGTCCGGCGATCGGGCACTGCCTTGCCCCAAGCCCGGAACGTCAGCCGGGGCAGCATGCGCGACGGCACGTCTGAGCCAAGCCGGAACTTTTCCCAGGCAAGCATGCCCAGCGCGATTTGGCCGAGCAGTCCGGCAGAGAAATTGCCGTTCCAGATCGCGGCGGCATGGATGCGCGCCGAGTTGCGGAGGACAAAGTTCAGAGCGACCGACGCGCCCAAGGAGTGACCGAAGGCGATGACCGGCAGGCCGGGCTGTTCCCTGGCGATCAGATCATGGACGGCAGCGACATCGGCGATGACCTTGGCACCTCCATCCGCATCGGCGAACCTGCCAGGTGGCGCGTCGGGCGCCTTGGTGACGCCGTGGCCACGGTGGTCGTGCGCGTAGACCTGGTAGCCGCGCGCGCCGAGGAAATCGGCGAAGCGGGCATAGCGCGCCGCGTGCTCGGCCAACCCGTGATTGATCTGGACAATGGCGCGCGGCTGGCCTGTGGCGTGTTTCACATAAAGGTTGAGCTCGGCGCCGGTCGGCGATGCCAGCATCCTCTGCTTGTCAAATGGCATGTCTCGCTCCCGTCGGCGACTGTTGGGCGACGCAGCGATCGACGTCAAGAGACGTAGGGTACCCATTCGACGCTAGTTGACAGTATGCTGTCAATATGATTACATGACAGCATACTGTCAATTGGCCAGCAGATTGGGGGTATGACTATGAAAACCACCGGGGCCATTTCGCGGCGTGCAATCTTGCTGGCGGGCTTCGCCTTCACGACGGCCACCCTGTTGCCAGGGATTGCTGCGTTCAGTCAGGAAACCAGGGAGATGACCCATGATGACGTCCACCGTTCCAGGCCCGCAAGGCCAGCTTGCCACTTATAGGATCAACGCCGGCAATGGCCTGCCGATCCTGTTCCTGCATGGAGATTGCAGCCGCGCTTCCCACTGGGACCGGGTGATGCAGCTCTCCGTCGAAGGCCGCGAGGCGGTAGCCTTCGATTTTCGCGGCCATGGCGCCTCCGCGCCGGCGCAGGACGGTGACTATGGCTATGACGGCCGTGCAATGGATGTCGGTGCCGTGGCCGACGCGTTTGGCCTGAAGCGGTTTCTCATTGTCGCGCACAGCGGCGGCGGTGGTGTGGCGCTCGCTTATGCCGCCAGCCATGCCGACCGGGTCGCAGGTGTCTTGCTCGTCGACCCGGCGACCAATCCTCGTGCGCTGCCGCAGGCGATTCGCGACGGCTTTGTCCGCGATCTGGCCGGTCCGCAAGGCCGCGATGTCCTGAACGCCTATTACACGTCGATTGCCGGCCCTAACGCGGCTGTTCGCCAGCGTGTTCTGGCCGATGTGGCAGTGGTCGATCCGGCGGCGAGGGCAGGTGTCGGCAAGGCACTGGCCGAATGGAACCCGGAGCCGGCACTCAATGCGTATCGCGGGCCTATGTTCGTATTGGCTACCGAGGCCAGTGACACTCCAGCCGCGCTCTACCGGCTGCGCACGGACATTCCGCGCCAGATCGTGGCGGGCAGCGGCCATTGGGTGATGCTTGACAAGCCCGAGGTCGTAGCCGAAGCCGTTAATAATTTCGTCGCGACCATCGAGGCCGGCCAGAAATGACGACCAGGACCGAAGCGGCAAATGTGTTCACGGAACTCGTGCTTGCCGTGTTCAGGATGAACGGCAGTTTTCTGGATGCGGCCGACCGGCTGGCCGCTCCAACCGGGCTGACGGCAGCGCGCTGGCAGGTTTTGGGTGCGGTTTTGAAGGAGCCGAAATCCGTGGCCGACGTCGCCCGCGACATGGGTCTCGCCCGTCAGAGCGTACAGCGGCTGGCCGACATACTGGCTGCGGAGGGGCTTGCCGCCTATGCCGACAACCCAGCGCATCGCCGCGCCAAGCTGTTGTCGATAACCGATGCCGGCCGGGCAGCGGTCAAGAATATCGGCACACGCCAGCATGTTTGGGCGAACCGCGTTTCGGAGGGTATGGACGCCGACGCGCTAAAAGCCTCGCTTGATCTGCTGCGCACCTTGACAGAACGCGTGGAGGCGGGCGGATCCTGATCGACCACACGGGAACCGTCTCAATGCGCTGGCGATTGTTTTTACGGCCGACGAAAGAAATCGTAATTCTGACATGTCGCAAGTTCTAGCTTGCGGCGTGAATACGAGGAGTGCCGGAATGCGGATTTGGGCGATATGGGGGGCGGTGTTTCTTGCGTTTGCTGGCGCAAGCGCGGCGCGGGCCGATGTGAAGATGACCGGCTCTTTCGTCGCCGATGCCGCCTGTCCGGCAACGCAGGCGATCAAGAGCGGCAAGAATCCCCGCAACGTCTCGACCGCGGCTGGCCAGAGTTACGATCTGCTGGCCGGCAACAAGGACGCGCCCACGCACTATCTCATCCGCGTTCCGGGCGCCGATCCGGAGCGCCGCTGGGTTAAGATCAGCTGCGGTCACGTTTCGGGCGGCAGCGCGTCGACGATACCGGCTGCACCGGCGCCTGCCGAGCCGAACAAGCCATCGGCGTCCGGAAAGCCGGAATATGTCTTCGCGCTGAGCTGGCAGCCGGCTTTCTGTGAGACCAAATCCAGCAAGACCGAATGCCGGGCGCAGACCGCCGCCGGTTTCGATGCGACCCACTTCACCTTGCATGGGTTGTGGCCGCAACCGAATGGAAATTTCTATTGCCAGGTCGCGGCAAGCGACAAGGCGAACGACGATCCGGCACATTGGCGGGATTTGCCGCCGGTCACGCTGGACCCGAATACGCGATCGGAACTCGACCAGGTGATGCCGGGCACCGCATCCGCCCTCGAAAGGCATGAATGGATCAAGCACGGCACCTGCTACGGCAAGAGCCAGCAGGAGTATTTCTCCGACGCTTTGAACCTGATGCAAGCGGTGAACGCGTCGCCGGTGCGCGATCTCTTCACCAGGAACGTCGGCAAGCAGCTGACATCCGATCAGATCCGCAGCACCTTCGACAGCGCCTTCGGCAAAGGCGCGGGCGACCGGGTCCGCGTATCCTGCGTGGTCGATCCCTCGAGCGGCAGGCGGCTGATCGACGAGCTGACGCTCGGCCTGGCCGGCCCGATCGCTTCGAACTCTTCGCTCGGTGCGCTGCTGCTTGCCTCGGCACCGACAGCCAAGGTGGGTTGTCCGAAGGGTACCGTCGACGCCGTCGGGTTCCAGTAGACAGGCCGAACGCGACTGTCGCCTTGCGCCGGGGGTGGTATGGTCTTGAAGGCACACATTCGTAGGGGGTGGCGATGAGTGGCATGACGAACGGGGCGCTGGCGCGGCTGGCGTTCTGGGCCAGGGGCATGACGGCGATCCGAGACGGCCATATGGAATGGCCGGGCTTTTCCTACACCGAAGTGGAGTGGGCGCGCATGACCACGCTGGCCAAACCGATCGGCGGCGGCACCTACCAATTGTTCACGCTGGTCAACGCGGCGATCTTCATCGCAATCGCCGCGCTCGGGATCTTCTGTGTCTTCCTGCCGCTGGCGACGCTGCTGTTCCCGGTACCACCCGAAACCAGTGCGCTCAAGTTTTCGCTGCTCCTGGCGGCATGCGCCTTGCTGATCATCGGCATCGGCTTGCCGATTTCGCTGCGTCTCTCGACCGCGCTGGTCGCGCCGAAGGCAATGCGGGCCGCGCTTGTCGCCGTGCCCGGCGACCAGATGCTTGCGGCAAAAGTGTCATGGCAGATCAACCGGATCACGCTCGTGCTTTGCGGCCTGCTGGTGCCGGGCATTCTTCTGTTCATCGCCTACGACATCGATGCCGGCCCGGTCATCGCGGCAATGAAATGGCTGGCGATCGGGTTGATGGCGGTTTCGGTTGCGATCGGCGCATGGCAGCGGCGCAAACAATCCTGATTGCGCCAATCCGAGACCAGAGTGAGAGTTACGCGCCGGCGCTGCGCTCCGGCCTGTTCCATGTGTTGCGCCCGTCTGCTTCGTTGCCACCCGGTTCGCCGACAACGCGATCGCGTCCGGTCGATTTGGCCTTGTAGAGACGCTGGTCGGCCAGCGCAAAGAGATCGGCAAGGCAACGCGTCGTCTCGCTGACCGTCGAGATGCCGGCGCTGACGGTGATGTCGAACCGGCTGGTGCTCGCAGACGTCTTGACCGCTTGCCTGACGGTTTCGCCCAGCAGTCTGGCGAGCGGCTGTGGACGCCAGCAGAGGATGGCGAATTCCTCACCGCCGATCCTGAACAATTGATCTTCGGTCCCGACAAGTTCGCCAAGCAAAATCGCCAGGGCTTTCAGCACCTTGTCGCCCTCGGCGTGGCCGAAGCGGTCATTGATCGATTTGAAGTGGTCGACATCGATGATCAGCAGGCTGAGCGGCTTGGCGGTCCGTAGGCTGGTTGCCACGGAGGCCTCGCCATCGCTGTCGAAGCGACCCCTGTGCAGTAGGCCGGTGAGGCCGTCGCGACCGACGTGCTCGATCAGCGCCTCATAGCGCTCGCGATAGGTCAGCGTGTCGAAAATGTCGGAAAGCCCGCGCGGCGCCGGCACCTGCCGCGCCTCGAACCATCTGATGTAGGCGACCAGCATGGTGCTGTAGACCAAGGCCGCTGCCACCTTGGCGAACCAGCCGCCGAAGAACACCGCGACCGGCGCCCCGGTGACGAAATGCAGCGCCGTGAAAAAGCCTGCCTGGTCGAAGGTGAGCACGCACGCGACGGAGACCAGGATGCGCGTGAAAAGCGCTTTGCGCAGATATTTGCCGAGCTTTTCATAGAGCAGGATGATCAGGATGGCGTCGACGAACAGCAGCGTCGTGCCCCACACCATCAGCCAGCCCATCTCGTCGATGAAGCCGATGTCCGGAAGCTTGCCGTCGGGCAGCGGTGCGATGTCGTGCAGGCGCAGGATCAGCACGAGCCCGATCATCAGGGCATTGCCGAGCAGCAGGCCGTAGATGGGCTGGCGGACGGTTGCCGCGTCCTCCTTGATGTAGAGCAGGAGAAGCATGACCAGCTTGCCGGAAAACAGCACAGCCGAACCCGGCGACACCATGCCGAACGGCAGCGCGACGTAGAAGACGCTGGCGAGGTAGGTTTCCAGGAAATGCATAACGCCAAGGGCGCAGACAAAGACGCCGAGGCCGATGCGGCCTCTGAACCGGAAAAGCGTGACCATGATGCCGAAATAGAGAACCGCTTCGGCAAAAAGCAGGAAACTGTTCAGCACGGCCCGATCTCTCTCCCCGAAATCGCGGCTGCCAGCGATTTCCCATCCAAACACTGTTTTGACGCGGAATGGTTAACCGGAGCTTTCGCCCGGGCGCCGGCACGAAATGAAGCGGCTAAGCGTTCGCGGTGCGACCAATTCCGCCTGGGACCAAAACTGTTTGCCGTTCGGGGCCGCATCGCTTACATAGCCCCCAACTTCCATTCAATCCGACATCAGTCGACCTTTCAGGGAAAGCGCGCGTGGCACGCCAGTTCATCTATCACATGGCCGGCCTCAACAAGGCCTACGGCACCAAGAAGGTGCTCGAGAACATTCATCTGTCCTTCTACCCGGACGCCAAGATCGGCATCCTCGGCCCCAACGGCGCCGGCAAGTCGACGATTCTCAAGATCATGGCCGGCATCGACAAGGAGTGGAGCGGCGAGGCCTGGCTGGCCGAAGGCGCGACCGTCGGTTACCTGGCGCAGGAGCCGGCGCTCGATCCGAACAAGAATGTGTTCGAAAACGTCATGGAAGGCGTTGCCGCCAAGACCGCGATCATCGAGCGCTACAACGAATTGATGATGAACTATTCCGACGAGACGGCGGACGAGTCGGCCAAGCTGCAAGACGAGATGGACCGGCTCAATCTGTGGGATCTCGAGCAGCAGGTCGAGATGGCGATGGAGGCACTCGGCTGCCCGCCCAAGGAGGCCGATGTCACCAAGCTGTCGGGCGGCGAACGCCGTCGCGTCGCGCTCTGCCAGCTCTTGCTGCGCCAGCCCGACCTTCTGCTGCTCGACGAGCCGACCAACCATCTCGACGCCGAGACGACGGCGTGGCTGGAAAAGCATCTGCGCGCCTATCCGGGCGCGGTGATGATCATCACCCACGACCGCTACTTCCTCGACAATGTCACCGGCTGGATCCTCGAGCTCGATCGCGGCCGCGGTATCCCGTACGAAGGCAACTACACCAAATATCTCGAAGCCAAGGCCAAGCGGCTCAAGCAGGAAGGCCGCGAGGACGATGCGCGCCAGCGGGCGATCGGCCGCGAGCGCGAGTGGATCCAGTCCAGCCCGAAAGCCCGGCAGACCAAGTCGAAGGCCCGTATCCAGGCGTTCCAGGATCTGCTGGATGCGGCCGACAAGCGGCGTCCGAGCGATACGCAGATCGTCATTCCGCATGGCGAGCGGCTCGGCAATGTGGTGATCGAGGTCGAGGACCTGTCGAAGGGCTTTGGCGACACGCTTTTGATCGACGATCTCGAATTCAAGCTGCCGCCCGGCGGCATCGTCGGCGTCATTGGCCCGAACGGCGCCGGCAAGACGACGCTGTTCCGCATGATCACCGGCCAGGAAAAGCCCGATGCCGGCACCATCCGCGTCGGCGAGACGGTCAAGCTCGGTTATGTCGACCAGAGCCGCGACGCACTCGACCCGACCAAGACCGTCTGGGAAGAGATCTCGGGCGGCGCCGAAGTGGTCAAGCTCGGCAAGTTCGAAGCCAACACCCGCGCCTATTGCGCGTCGTTCAATTTCCGCGGCGGCGATCAGCAGCAGAAGGTCGGCAACCTGTCCGGCGGACAGCGCAACCGCGTGCATCTGGCAAAGATGCTGAAGACCGGCGGCAATGTGCTGCTGCTCGACGAGCCGACCAACGATCTCGATACCGAAACGCTGGCCGCACTTGAAGACGCGCTCGAGAGCTTCGCCGGCTGCGCCGTCATCATCTCGCACGATCGCATGTTCCTCGATCGTCTGGCGACGCACATCCTCGCCTTCGAGGGCGACAGCCATGTCGAATGGTTCGAAGGCAATTTCGAGGATTACGAGCAGGACAAGATCCGTAGACTCGGGCCCGATGCCGTCAATCCGCACCGCATGACGTATAAGCGGCTGACGAGGTAGGGTCTCGATCCGTTGCGGGCGATCGTCGTTTGGCCTAAATTGATCGGATGGAGTTGCCCATGATCACGGTCAAATTGCCGCAAAAAGCCGAGAAGCTGCTGGCCGATATTGCCAAGGCCAGCGGCCGTACGATCGATCAGGTCGCAGTTGAAACGATCCTCGAAACCATTGAGGATTGGCAGGATGCCAGGATTGCGGAGGAACGCCTGAGGGATGACGACGGCGTACGCATTCCGTTGGAAGAGGTGATCCGGAAGCTTGAACTTCGCGAAGTCGAGGAGCGGCACAAGAAACCTGCCGCTGAATGAGTTGGCAGGTCGAGTTTACGCGAGCCGAAAAAGACATTGAAGGGCTTTCACCGAAGGACTAGCGCCGTGTCCTAGAATTCCTGTATCAAAGAGTTTCTGTGCACCCCAATCCAAGAGCACTCGCCAAACGGCTGACTGGGACCAAGGAAGCTTGGCGGTTTCGCGTCGGCGACTACAGAATCATTGCCCAGTTTCAGGACAGCCGGCTCGTCGTGCTGATCGGGAGATAGGCAACCGTCGCGAGATCTATCGATGAATAACAGCATAGCGGTAAAGGCAAAACCCGACTGGTCCGCCGCACTCTACCTGAAATTCGAGGATGAGCGCACGCGGCCGGCGCGCGACCTCCTAGCGCAGGTGCCAGTGCCGGAACCGCGCCGGGTGGTGGACATTGGCTGTGGGCCGGGCAATTCGACCGAATTGCTGGTCGAGCGCTGGCCGCAGGCACAGATCAGCGGCTTCGATACCTCGCCCGACATGATCGAGAAGGCGAAGGCGCGCCTGCCCGGCGTCACCTTTGCCTTGGCGGACGCGGCGACGTGGCAGCCGGCCGAACCGGTCGACGTGATCTTCGCCAATGCAGTGTTTCAGTGGCTACCGGAGCATCCGGCTGTGTTCCAGCGGCTGATAGGATTTTTGGCGCCCGGCGGCGCGCTTGCCGTGCAGATGCCGGACAATATGGGCGAGCCTTCGCACCGGCTGATGCGGGAGACCGCGGCCGAGATGCCGTTCACTGAAAAGTTCGAGCGTGCGGCCCGCGCGCCGCTGCCGCCTGTCGCGTTCTATTACGACCTTTTGTCGCCATTCTCGGATCGGCTCGATATCTGGCACACGATCTACAACCATCCGCTGGCCGATGCCGAGGCGATCGTCGAATGGGTGAAGTCGACGGGGCTGAAGCCGTTCCTCGATCCGCTCGACGAAGGCGAGCGGCAGCTTTTCCTGAAGCGCTACACGGCCAGGATCGCCGAAGCCTATCCGAAAACGGCAAGCGGCAAGGTGTTGCTGCGCTTTCCCCGTGTCTTCATCGTGGCGCGGCGTTCTGCTTAGAAACTCTTAGCTACACCCAAAAACAGCCAGCAGCGGATGCTTGACCGGCTTTCGCCGTCATGCGCATCTCGCTGGGGCAGGGATGGCGGCCCTCATGGGCCATGGGGGGTGGATGATGACACTGAAAACGCTCATTTTCGGCGGCAGCATTTGTGCGGCCGCTGTGCTTGCCTTTCGATATCGGCGCAGGCCAAGCGAGCGCGCTGCTTCACCAGCGATGACGGGTATTTCTCCTGCAGCTATCGGGCGCTGGATGATGCCGGCAGCTTTCGCATCTCGGCGCCGGGCTATCCGACTTACGTCCTGGAGATCGACGACCCGGGTTTTGCCTACGGCTATGTCAATCTCGGCCAGCGCAACGTGCCGCTGCCCGGACAATTCGTGCGCAGCAATGATGACGGTGCCTGCTGGAACAACCCGCAGACCAATACCAAGCTCTGCGCCTGGTAAAGACCCGTTCCAGGGACTTGATTTAAGCCGGCATAAACTGGCTAGGTGCAAAAAGAGGTTGCGCCGAGCTTTTGCGGCGTCGACATGAAGCCGCAACGCCTGCGCACGGGACGAACTGGAAATGCATCGCGTCATCATCAGCGGCATCGGCGTTGAAATCCCCGAAGCGTCGATCACCAATGAGGAGCTCGTCGCCAGCTTCAACACTTGGGTGGACATGGAGAACGTCCGGCGCGAGGTCTCGGGCGAGCCGCTGCTGCAGAAATCGGACAGTGCCTTCATCGTCCACGCCTCGGGCGTCCAGACCCGCCATGTCATCGAACGGGAAGGCATCCTCGACCCGACCCGCATGGCGCCGCGCTTCCCGGCGCGGCCCGACGATGCGCTGTCGCTGGAGGCCGAGTTCGGCATCGCCTCGGCCAGCAAGGCGCTCGATCATGCCGGGCTGAAGCCTGGGGATATCGACCTGGTGATCTGCTCGGCCTCGCACCATCAGCGGCCCTATCCGGCTATCGCCATCGAAATGCAGCAGGCGCTGGGCACGAGAGGCGCCGGCTTCGACATGGGGCTTGGCTGCTCTTCGGCGGCGGTCGCATTGCACATTGCGGTCAATCTGGTGCGGGCAGGGGCGCATAAACGCGTACTGGTGACGACGCCGGAGATCATCACGGGCCACCTCAATTTTCGCGACCGGCAGACGCATTTCATCTTCGGCGACGCGTCCGTGTCGATGATCGTCGAAGGGCTCGCCCAGGGCGAGAAGCGGTCGGGGCGTTTCGAGGTGCTCGACACGCGTGCCTGGACGCAGATGTCGAACAGCATCCGCACCAATCTCGGTTACTATACCCGCGCCACCCAGGACGATCCGTACATGATCGATCTGGAAGGCAATCTGATCAAGCAGATCGGCAACAAGGTGTTCAAGGAAGTCACCGTCGCCGGCCACAAGTTCATCGTCGAATTCCTGGCCGAACACGGGCTGACACCGCAAGCGATCCGGCGCTTCTGGCTGCATCAGGCGAATGCGCGGATGAATGCCATGATCCTGAAATTGTCGTTCGGCCATGACGTCGACCATGACCGCGCGCCGATGGTGCTGGAGCGCCTCGGTAATACTGCCGCCGCCGGTGCCATCATCGCCCTGTCGGAGAACCATGCCGACATGAAGGCCGGCGACTACGGCCTGCTCTGCGCCTTCGGCGCCGGCTACTCGATCGGCGGCGCGCTATTGCGCATGCTTTGACCATTTCGGCGCGAACGGAACCAGCATCGGAACGCGCCGAGCAGAGTCGCATCAGTCCGCTTGATCGGAGCATCAGCGCTTTCGACTGGACCCGATGAGCTGACCGCGGCTAATTGCGCGTATCACGCGAGGAACGAACCCATGCTGGATCTTTTTCCCGAAGCCGAAACTCCGGTCGAGATCGTCCCGGCGCGAAAGCTCACCGCCAGGGTGGCCTCGCTCTATCTCGCACCATTCGATCATTTCGAGACACGGGCGGTGGATAAGTTGCAGCTTGGCTTCGACGGCATTGAAGGCGATTTCCACGCCGGCACGACGCGGCGCTCCGGCGGACGGGAACCCTGGTATCCGCGCGGCACCGAAATGCGCAACGAACGGCAATTGTCGATCGTCGCGGCGGACGAACTGGCAATCGTTGCCGAACGGATGGGCATCGCCGAGATCAAGCCGGAATGGATCGGCGCCAATCTCCTGATCGAAGGCCTGCCGCACCTCTCGATGCTGCCGTCCGGCGCGCTGCTGTTCTTCAAAGGCGGCGCGACTGTCAAGATCGACGCGCAGAACGGGCCTTGCCGCATCGCCGGGCGATCGGTCGCCGAAAATGCCGGGATGGCCGATCACGAGGCCGGCGCGCTGCTGTTCGCGAAAGCGGCGAAGCGTTTGCGCGGCCTCGTCGCCTGGGTCGAGAAGCCCGGCACGATCACGGCCGGCGAGGAGATTTCGGTGCGCGTGCCAGAACAGTGGATTTACCGGGCCTGAAGACTAAAATCTTAGAGGATCAGGGATTGTCTGTTTGTAGTTGGCTGCTGAAACAGCTTCCAATCCATCGCCTTGTTTGGCCGTTTTCTTTCTTCGCCGCAATTTCTTCACCGCAATTCTTGCAACGATAGATGCCGGAATTCGGTGGCTTGCTGCCTGGCGACCATTCGTTGTCGTAAGCAACGCTGTATTCTTGTGCCGCAAGCTCGGTGTTATCATAACAGTTTCAGGCGTGGCCGCGTTTCATCCGCGCCTGCTTAAGGATGGCGCGCCAGCGGATCATGGCGAAAGGGATCGGCTCGTTGTTGTTGGCGATGTGGAAGATCTCGTTGTTGAGGTTCTTCAGCGAGCGCCAGAAATCATAGTCGGTGATGCGTGGGTCAGCCGCCAGCCTGTCCGCCTCGACCTTGATGTCGGTTTTCATGCACGTTCCCCGAACCGCTGCTGCTCCGCCGCCCGTATCGCAACTCGATGCGGATGGTTTTCCAACGCCGCGCTGAGTCGTTCAACGTCTCAATTCGGCTTGTTCACGTTAAAACCTCGGTAAGGTTAACGGCGGTTGGGTTGCGGTTCAAGCCGGCTTACGACGAATACCGATCGAGCGGCCGGCGCGCTCCGGCATCGGCAGGGCGGCATGGGCGGCGCGCATCGCTTCCACCCTGGCAAGGACGTCGGCGGGGAAGGGCGCCACCTTCGGGCCAGCCATGTCGACATGCAGCGACAGCGTTTCGGACGTGGCGGCAAGCCAGCCGTCGACATGGCGGATTTCCTGATAGGCCCTCAGCCGCTTGTCGTCATGGTCGAGGAGCTGGAACGAGACCGTGACCTTGTGGTCGAGATGCAGCTCCTGGACGTAGCAGACATGGACTTCCGCGGTGTAGATGGTCAGCCGCCGTTCCCTCACATAGTCCATCCCCATTCCCATCATCTCGAAGGCTTCGTCGGAGCAACGGTCGAACAGCACGTTGTAATAGGCCATGTTCAGATGGCCGTTGTAGTCGATCCAGGCCTTCTCGATGTCCATGGCGCGAGAGACGAAAGGGGCGGGGATGGGCATCGGAAACTTCCTTCTCGTCATGCCGGGATGAGCGTGGACTGGACAGAGCGTGGTCGGTGAGACTACGCATCCCTAGATGCAGAACAAGGGTGGACGCTGGTCCATTCGCGGAGGAATCGATGGCTCTAAGCGACCTCAACCCGGTCGAACGCAACGAGGAAGGCATTGCCGCCGTGCTCGGCATCCTCAAGCAGCGGCTCGGCGAGCGCTTCCAGACCGGCCAGGCGATCCGCGCCCAGCACGCGCACACCACGACCTATATCCCGACGCAGGCGCCGGACGGTGTCGCCTTTGCCGAGACGACGGAGGAGGTGCAGGAGATCGTGCGTGCGTGCGCTGCACATCGCGTGCCGGTGATCGCCTTTGGCGTCGGCTCTTCGCTGGAAGGCCATACCAATGCGCCGGGCGGCGGCATCTCGCTCGATACGTCACGCATGAACCGCATCATCGCGGTCAATCCGCAGGACCTCGATTGCATCGTCGAGCCCGGCGTGACGCGCGAGGACCTCAACCGGCACCTGCGCGACACCGGCCTGTTCTTTCCGATCGACCCGGGCGCCAACGCTTCGCTCGGCGGCATGGCGGCGACACGGGCGTCTGGCACCAACGCCGTGCGCTACGGGACGATGCGTGACAACGTCCTGTCACTGACGGCGGTGATGGCCGACGGCGAAGCGGTGACGACCGGAAAGCGCGCCAAGAAAAGCTCGGCCGGCTACGATCTGACGCGGCTGCTGATCGGCTCGGAAGGCACGCTCGGCATCATCACCCAGCTGACGTTGAAGCTGCAGGGCATTCCGCAGGCGATTTCGGGCGGCGTCTGCCCGTTCCCCAGCCTCGAGGCGGCGTGCAATGCGGTGATCGCGACCATCCAGATAGGCATTCCGGTGGCACGCATCGAATTGGTCAATGCGCTGCAGATGCGAGCGATGAAGACCTATTCGAAGCTCGACTATCCGGAGAGCCCGTGCCTGTTCGTCGAGTTCCATGGCAGCGATGCCGGCGTTGCCGAACAGGCCGAGACTTTCGGCATGATCGCCGAGGAAAATGGCGGCGGCCCGTTCCTGTGGACCAGCATCGCCGAAGAGCGGACAAAATTGTGGAAAGCCAGGCACGATGCCTACTGGTCATCGCTGACGCTGCGGCCGGGCGCCAAGGGCCTGTCGACCGATGTCTGCGTGCCGATCTCGCGCTTTGCCGAATGTGTCACCGAGACCGAGGCGGATATCGCCGAGATGGGCCTGATCGCACCGATCGTCGGCCATGCCGGCGACGGCAATTTCCATGTATTGGTGCTGATGGACGTGGACGACCCGAAGGAGATCGCATTGGCGGAAAAATTCGTGGCGCGGCTCAATATGCGCGCCATCGCCATGGACGGCACCTGCACTGGTGAGCATGGCATAGGGCAGGGCAAGATCGGCTTCCTGCGGCATGAGCTCGGTCATGGCGTCGACATCATGCGCACGATCAAGCAGGCGCTCGACCCGCTGAATATCATGAACCCGGGCAAGATATTGCCGGCCGAATAGTGGAAGAAGATCCAGATGGTCCCTGGCTTGACCGCACCACCATTTGGACCGAGACTCCAAGGACCTGAGAGGCAGGCAGGCGTCACAGACGGAGGAATGGTGTCATGGCGATTTCACGCAAGGAAGAGGCTCGGGCGCTGAGCGCCGACGAACATGCTCTCGTCGAGAAGTCGCACCATCCAGCGGTACAGCATCTTGCCGACGCCGAACTCGCCAACCTGGTCAAGCTCCTAAGGGAACGGCGCGACAAGGCCCAGACCGAGGCGCATCGCCGCCGCCGCGAAATGCGCGGCAAGGGTGCGCCAAAGGGCGCCGGCGCCTCGAAGGCCGATGAAGGTTCGCAGTTGAAGCTGGCGGTTCTGGCGATGACCATGCGGCGGCTCAATGGCGAGGCCGAACGCCGCCGCCAGTTGGCAGCGCGTGTTTCGCTGGTCGAGAATGCACGCAAGGCGCTGTCCATGAAGCAGGGCGCTGCGGCAGACGGTCCCGAGTTCAACACGCGCACCGCGCACAAAGGCATGCGCGCGATCGTGAGCCGGCGGCCCGAGAATCTGATCCGGCCGATGGAACTCGGCCGGCAGCGGCAGGCGGCAAAGGTGGCGCAGGCAAAGCGCGACGCGCGCTGAGTTTTCTTGGCCGCCTTCTTTTGCCCTGGACGCCTGTCTGGCGGGAATTGCCTCTTTATCGACACGCTGATGCGGGTAGAGTGCGGCTGATTTTCAATCAACCGCTTCGGAGTTCATGCTCGCACGCCTGTTCGTGATCTTCGGTGGGCTTCTCGTGCTGGTGCTGTGTGCGGCGCTGGTGGTGCCGTACTTTGTCGACTGGACGGGTTACCGTGCCGATTTCGAACGCGAGGCGAGCGCCGTTCTTGGCCGCAAGGTGACCGTGCGAGGCGATGCAACGGCAAGGCTGCTGCCGTTTCCCTCGGTGACCTTTTCCAACGTCGCCGTCGCCGGTGGCCCCAACGGCCAGCCGGCGATGACCGTCGAAACCTTTTCGATGGATGCAGAACTCGCGCCATTCCTGCGCGGCGAGGTGCTGATCTTCGACATGCGCCTGGTGCGGCCGAAGGCGACGATCGACATCGCCGCCGACGGCACGGTCGACTGGACGATACGGCCGTCCTCGCCGTTCGATCCCGGCCAGATCTCCATCGAGAAGCTGACGGTGACGGAAGGACAGATCGCGCTCAGCCACGCCGCCGGCGGCCGTAGCCATCTTATTTCCGAGATCAACTCGACGATCTCGGCCAAGTCTCTGGCCGGACCCTGGCGGCTGGACGGTTCGCTGTCGCTGGACGGGTTGCGGACCACGATCGCCGCTTCCACCGGCAAGGCCGAACCGGACGGGCAAATGCGGCTCAGGCTCAAAGCCGGTCCGGATGACTATCCGCTGGTCATCGAGACCGACGGCAATGTGGGCCTCGTCGAGGGCGCCGCGGTCTATTCGGGCCAGTTCAAGATATCGGGCGCAGACCAGACTGTAGCGCAGTTGCGCGGCACCGACGGCGAGGCAGTGAAAGTCAGCGCCGGCAAGCCGGATCCGGGGTTCAGGCTGAACGGCAAGTTTTCGCTCGACCACCAGGAGCTCGGCGTCGACGAATTCCGCTTCGAGACCGGACCGCTCGACAATCCCTACACCGCCGATGGCAAGGCTGCGGTCGACCTTGGGCTGAAGCCGCATTTCTCGATCGAGGCCAATGGCGCGCAGGTGCAGTTCGACGAGGCAGTGGGGGCGGCGGCCAGTGCCGGATTGACGCTGTCCGAGCGGGTGGCGGCGCTGGAGCAGGCGCTGCTCGATCTGCCGAAGCCGACCATACCGGGCACGGTCGAGGTGAAACTGCCGGCGGTGGTGGCAGGCGACACGACGATTCGCGACGTGCATCTGTCCGCCGAACCGGCCGAGGGCGGCTGGGCGGTAAAATCGCTGGCCGCCACGCTGCCCGGCCGCGCCAAGCTGGAAGCCAATGGCATGGTCAGCGTCGAGGATCATTTTGGATTCACCGGATCGCTGCTTCTGGCCGTGGCGCAGCCCTCCGGCTTTGCCGCCTGGCTGTCGAAGGACGTCGACGAGGCGATCCGCCGCTTGCCGGCCGCTGGCTTCAAGGCAAAAGTAGATTTGAGTGAAAAACACCAGGCCTTCAGCGATCTCGAACTCATCCTCGGCAAGGCGAAGTTCTCCGGCCGCATCGATTCCACCCAGCCCGAAAACACAAGGCCATCGGTGCTGATGCAACTGGAAGGTGGCGAACTCGACGTCGATGGGCTCGCCGCCTTCGCCTCGATCTTCGTCAGCGACAAGGGCGCCAACCGCTTTTCCGACCGCGACCTCGATTTCCAGATCAAGGCCGGGCCGGTCAGCGCAGGTGGGTTGACCGCCGATAGCGTCGACACCGCGCTTAGATTGCGCGACGGGCTGCTTGAGATCGACCGCCTGTCGGTCGGCGGACTTGCCGGCGCCTCTATCAGCGCCACCGGCCGGATCAAGGACTTCCCAGCGAGCCCGACCGGCAAGCTCGACGCCTCGGTGGTCGCCGTCGACCTCAAGCCGCTGATCGACGTCGCCGTCCGGCATTATCCGGACAATGCGGTGCTGAAGGGGCTGGCGGCGCGCGCCGCTGCCTATCCGGAGCTGTTCCAGGATGCGCGTATCGACGCCGTCACGAGTGCCGCAGACAATGGCGACGGTACGACTGGACTGGCAATGAGCGCACAGGGCAGGGCCGGTGGTTCGGCCTTTTCGGCGTCGCTGTCCGGCAAAGGGGCGCTCGACCGGCCCCTCGAAGCGCCGGTGACGTTGACCTTCAATGCCCGGAACGCCGACGCCACCGCACTTCTGGCGCTTTACGGGTTGCCGGCGCTGCCACTCGGCATGCTCGGCGAGGCGACCACCGACGTCTCGGCCAAAGGCACACTTGGCGGCGGCCTGGCGACACGCTTCAGCCTGGCCGGCAACGACTTCAAAGCTGGTTTCGACGGGACAGTTGCCGACACGCCTCAGGGCGCGGCCGCCAAGGGCAAGGTCAGCCTGGAAACGGCCGACATCGAGCCATGGCTGATGACGACCGGCGTCGGCCTGCCTGGCATGGGGACCGGCATGTCGACGTCGCTTGCTGCCGATGCCGACTACGGCAATGGTCTTTTGGTGCTGAGCGGCCTCAACGGCGCCGTCAACGAAGCGGCGGTTTCCGGTGACGTAAATATCGACGTCAAGGAGGGGCTGCCGCATCTTGCCGGCGCGCTGTCGCTGGACGAGCTGGACCTCGATCCGATGGCGATGATGCTGTTCGGCGACCAGGCCTTCCTCGTCAATGACGGGGCCTGGCCGACGGCACCGTTCAGCCAGAAATCCAGTTTGCCATTTACCGCCGATCTCGATCTGACGGCGGCGTCGCTTGCCGCCGGCCCGCTTGCCACCGCCTATGACGCTGCGCTTTCGCTGCAGCTCGACCAGGAGGGCATTCGTGTTTCCGACCTCAAGGCAAAATTCCTCGGCGGCGAGTTGAGTGGCCTGTTCGAGCTCAAGAACAATGACGGCACCGGGCTTTTCTCCGGTCAGATGAAACTCGCCGGCTCCGATCTGGCAGCCGTGCTGCCGGAGGCCGGTTTCAGCGGAAGCGGCGATTTCTCGACGGCGCTTTCGACCAGCGGCAAATCGGTCGACGCGATGGTCGCGGCGCTGTCCGGTTCCGGCACGGCGACGCTGAAGGGCATGACTATTGCCGGCTTCAATCCCGATGCCTTTGGCGCATTCATCGCCAAGGCCGACGCGATAGGGCGCGATATCGACGCGTCGAAGACTGCCGGCTTCGTGCCGCAGATCGCCGCGGCGGGAAGTTTTCCGGCGCAGGACACCGATATTGCCTTCACCATCGCCGGCGGCACGCTGAGGGCGCCACCGGTCAAATTCGAAAGCCCGGGCGCGACGCTGTCCGCCGACATCACCGCCGATCTGAATACCAGCACCGTCGATGCCAAGGGCGAGATCGCCTACCGACCCGGCGACGAGGCGCTGGTCGGCTCCGAACCAATTTTGAATTTCAGCGTCGACGGTCCGTTCGGCGCCATCAAACGGCAGTTCGACAGCGAGCCACTGGCACAGTTCCTGACCCAGCGTGCGCTGGAAAAGGAGCAGCAGCGGGTCGAAGCCATGCAAGCCGCGCTGCTCGAGAAACAAAGGCTGCGGCGTGAGGTGCGCTACTACGCTGCCCTGCAAACCGAGCGTGAAAGAGCGGCGGAGGAACTGCGCAGGCAACAGGAAGCAGCGCGGCTGAAGGCCGAGGCCGACGCCAAGGCAAAGGCCGAAGCTGAGGCGCAGGCCCAAGCCGAAGCGGAGGCGAGGGCGCAGGCTGAAGCCAAGGCGAAGGCTGAAGCGGACGCTAAGGCACAGGCCGAAGCCGAGGCTCAGGCCCAAGCCGAAGCGGAGGCGAGGGCGCAGGCTGAAGCCAAGGCGAAGGCTGAAGCGGACGCCAAGGCAAAGGCCGAAGCTGAGGCGCAGGCCCAAGCCGAAGCGGAGGCCAGGGCGCAGGCTGTAGCCAAGGCGAAAGCGGATGCAGCGGCGAAGGCCGAAGCCGAGGCCAGGGCGAAAGCCGAGGCGGCTGCAAAGGCCAAAGCGGATGCCGAAGCCAAAGCCGAGGCGGCGCAACAGGCTGCCGAGGAAGCAGCGCAGGCCGAAGAACAGCAACGCCAGAGGGCGGAAGAGGCGTTGCGGATCGCCTCGGAAGAGAAGGCAAAGCTCGACGCCGAACGCAAGGCCGCGGCGGAGCAAGCGCAGAAAGCAGAACGTGCGCCACCGGCCGCAAATAACGTGCCACCCTCAGTGCCGCCCCCGCCAAAGCTCAAGTTCGATCCCTCGTCGATCGACGATCTGCTAAAATCGCTGAATGGCGGGTGACGGCGCATCCCTTATGCGCCGCGTCCAGCAAGCAAGCGCTTCAGCATCGGCTCGATCCGCCCGAGTTCGTCGAGATGAGCGGCTGACAGATCGGCGAGACTGTCGTCGGCGCGGTCGGTCAGCCGCAGCAGCACGCGGCGGTGGTCCTCCTCGTCGTGGTCCCTCGCGACGAGCCCGGCTTCGCAAAGACGGTTGCCTATCCGGATGAGTATCTCGAGGGCCCCTCCGACAAGCTGCTGATGGCGAACGTGTCCCATTTGCCCGTCGTCACGCGAGAAAATGCGCGGCTGGTGGGCTATGTCGGCTGGAAGGACCTGATGCGTGTCAGATCGAAGAAGCAGGCCGAAGAACGCGACCGCTCGGCTTTGCTGGGCTTCCGTATCCGGCGCAGGAAACAAAATAGCGTTGCCTGAAGGCTACAACTTGCGGCGCTTGGCCCAGTCCAGCACATAGAGCCTGAGCGCCGAGGAGAGGTTCGCATCGCGCGGGCGGCTCTCGTCGATTTCGGCGACAAGCGCGGCGAGCGTCAATTTTCGCGCGGCTGCGATGGCGATCAGGTCGTCGTAAAAAGGCTTTTCGAGCGAATAGCTGGTGCGGTGGCCGCGAATGGTGACCGAGCGCTTTTCGACCGGGCTCACGCGACCGCCCTCACACTTCAAGCATCGGATTTGTCCGAATCGCCCGATTTTTCCCGGCGATGACTGGCGACGAATTTGTCGGCCTTGTCGGCGATCAGGCGGTCGCGATCCCGGCTGGTTTTGGAACGGCCATGCAGCGCCCGGTTCTGTTCGGCCAGGCGCTCCTTCTCGGCTCGCGCCTTCTGCTTGCGTGCCTGACGGAGATTGACGATCTCGGCCATGTCACGCCGCCCGTCGGGTCACTTCTTGCGGAAGGCGTCGAGCGACACCACGTCGGCCCCCTTGGCGCCGGCGTCGGCCGCGGCAGGCTTCTGTTCCGCCTCAGCGGTTTTCTTCTTCGTCTCAGGCTTTTTCTCGGCGACGATGGCCAGCGGCTCGGGAGCAGGCTTGGCCTTTGTCTCCTGTTCAGCCGGGGTATCCGTCTTGACGTCGAATTCGAGCTCGAAGTTGACGGACGGATCGTAAAAGCCGCGTACGGCCGAGAACGGGATTTCCAGTTTCTCCGGCACGTCGGAAAACGACAGCCCGACCTCGAAGCCGGTGTCGCTCACCTTCAGGTCCCAATATTGGAACTGAATAACGATGGTCATCTGTTCGGGATAGCGTTCGCGCAGCCGCGAAGATACGCGCACGCCCGGCGCGCCGGTGAGAAATGTGATGAAGAAGTGATGGTTGCCTGGGAGACCGGTGCGCGCGACCTCGGCCAGGACCTTGCGCATGACGCCGCGCAACGCCTCCTGGGCCAGAATGTCGTAGCGGATGTGGTCGTCGGCCATGTGGCTGTCGGCTTCCGTTGAATCGTCCTGATAGCTGTAATCAAGCTTGAGCGCGGCGTAAACCGGATATAGATCGCCGGGGTGCGGAAGCGAAGCCTGTTGGCGACGATTTGATCGCCAAACGGCTTTGATCGTCAAGCGCTGGCGAGCACGCCCTGTTTGCTTGCTCGGGCCACAGGCTGCCGCTTGCCGAAGGCGCGCAGGAAGGTGCGCACGCCATTTGTCGCCGATTGCACCACCTCGTCCTCGGTCGGTGTACCGCCGAGCATGAACGTCGTCTGCAACTCGGCATTGGCAAGCGCCATGAACTGGCGCGCTGCGACATCGGGATCGTCGATATCAAGGAAGCCGGCATGAGCGAGGCGGGCGAAACGGGCGGCGATCGCCGGCCATGTCCTGCCCGGTCCTTCTTCGCGCCATTCGGCGAAGAGCTCGGGGTAGCGCTCGCCCTCGCTCTGGATCAGCTTGCGCAGGAATTTTCCGTCGCGGTTGCAGATGCAGTTGTGGTTCATCCGGACGGCAAAGGCGATGAGGTCGGCCTCGAGATCCTTCGGTCGATCGGGAAAAGTGGAGATCGTGGCAAAGATGCCGGCATTGCAACGTTCGGTGAGGTCGCGAACGATAGCAACGAAGAGTTTTTCCTTGTCGCCATGATGATTGTAGATGGTCTGGCGGGAGACGCCGGCTTCGGCGGCAATCATGTCGATATTGGCACCGGCGAAGCTTTCGCGGCAGAAGACCGAGGCGGCGGCGTCGACAATTGACATCCGCTTGGCCTCATGGCCCCGCGGCGGGAAAATGTCAGGAGAAACGTTGGCCTTCATGCAAAACTATATAGAGGTGGTTGACGAATTAGACAAGCCTGTCTAAATTTGTGGACTAACACGAGGGGGTTTCGTTCCGCAGAAGAGTCGGAACTCCACGGGATGGAACGTCCTAGGGTTACACGCCGGCCCGCGGCGGCAACCAGAATTCGAAAGAGCCTGCTATCATGAACGCCAAATTCCTCCGCATTGCGGTCGTGCTCGGCCTATTGTCCGCCATCGGCCCGTTTGCCATCGATATGTATCTTCCGGCCTTGCCGTCGATCGGCGAGGATCTGCATGCCGGCACCGCCGCCGTGCAGATGAGCCTGCTGATCTTCTTTCTTTCCATGGGCTTCGGTCAGATCGTCGTCGGACCGATCTCCGATATGGTCGGCCGCAAGCTGCCGCTCTATGGCGGCCTGGCGCTGTTCATGGTCGGCGGCGTCGGCTCGGCGCTGGCCCCGTCGATCGAATGGCTGATCGCCTTCCGCTTCCTGCAAGGGCTCGGCGCCAGCGCCGGTATGGCGGTGCCGCGCGCGATCGTGCGCGATCTGCACACCGGCACCGAAGCCGCCAAGCTGATGTCGCTGTTGATGCTGGTTTTTTCGGTGTCGCCGATCCTGGCGCCGCTGACCGGTAGCCAGATCATCGAGAACTTCGGCTGGCGCGCCGTGTTCTGGACGGTGACGGGCGCGGCCGTGCTCGCCACCATCCTGCTGGCGACCTCTCTCAAGGAGACGCGGCCGGTCGAAGAGCGCGCCGGTTCGTCCTTCGGGACGGCACTTTCCGGCTACCGCTTCCTGATGGGCGACCGCAACTTCCTTGGCCTGACGGCCATCGCCGGCTTCGGCATTGCGAGCTTCTTTGTCTATCTGTCGAGCTCGTCCTTCATCCTGATCGACCATTATGGCCTGTCCCCTTCGGTTTACAGCGTGTTCTTCTCGATCAATGCGGTTGCCTTCATCGGCATGTCGCAGCTGACCGGGTTGCTATCGGAGCGGTTCGGACTGCAGCGCGTGGTGCGCGTCGCGGTGACCGGCTATGCGACGACGATGGTGGTGCTGTTTGCGGTGATGGCATCGGGTGTCGACCGGCTCGACGTAATGGCGGCGCTGCTGTTCATCGGCTACGGCTTTCTCGGCCTGGTCATCCCGACAACGTCGGTGCTGGCCATGGAAGAGCATGGCGAGATCGCCGGCACCGCTTCGGCGTTGATGGGCACGCTGCACTTCGCCATCGGCGCGGTCGCCATGGGCGTCGCCGGCGTGTTCTTTGACGGCACGCCGCTGCCAATGGTGGCGGGCATCACGCTCTGCGCGGCGATCTCCTTCACGCTGGCCAAGGTAACGCTCGGCCGCAGCCGCGAAGCTGCGGAAGCGCCGGCGGAGTAAGCTTCTCCTAGCGAGACAAAAAAGGCCGGGCGATGTTCCCGGCCTTTTCACGTTTGCGATCCCGGTTCAAAGCAGCCTATGCCTATATGACGGGTTCAGGACATGCAGCTTCGACATCTCAAGACATTCGTGGCGGTCGCCACCACCTTGAACATCACACGCGCCTCCGAGCGGGTTCATCTTGCCCAATCGAGCGTGACGGAACAGATCCAGGCGCTGGAAGCCGATCTGGGCACGTCGCTGTTCGACAGGTCACGGCGTGCCTTGAAGCTGACGGCGGCGGGACAGCGCCTGCTGGACTACGCAAACGATCTCCTCGACCTCGCGGACGAAGCCCGTTCCGCTGTCGCCGACGCGAGCGGCACGGTTGCCGGTCGCCTGACTGTCGGCGGCCTGGAGACGCTTTGCGTTACGCGCTTGCCAGCCTTGCTGAGCGAATTCCACCGGCGCTATCCAGACGTGGAACTGAACCTCCAGGCGGACGATAGCGGCCGGTTGCGTGCCGGCGTGGCCAGCGGGGCGCTGGACGTGTCTTTGCATTTCGGGGCCGCCCCGGTGGCGGCGCCGGAGCTGCGAAGCGAGCAGGTGGCAGAAGAAGAGCTCGTCATCATAATGCCGGCAAATCACCGGTTGGCCGGATATTCTGCCATAACGCCCGACGATCTGGCTGACGAGGCCTTCCTCGTCACCCAGCCCGGTTGCGTCTACAGGCGGATGTTCGACGAAACGTTTGCCGCAACGTTGCCTGACCGTCCAAAACTGGTCGGCGAGTTCGCCAGCATGGGCGCGATACGGAGCCTTGTTGCAGCCGGTCTTGGATCCGCGCTGGTCCCACGTCTCGTGGCTTCTGCAGCTGATGCCAATATCGTCGTGCTGCCTTGGGTTGGAAGCAGCCCGGTGACGCCGGTCACCATGGTATGGCGCCACCGGCGCATTCAAGCGCCGGTCTTGCGGCTGTTCCTCGCAATGGTTCGCGAGGTCTGGCCATCACTAGACCAATCGCTGGCCACCATCGACATGAAGCACGGTTCCGGTGATGAAGCCGTTATGCATCAGGGACGTGATGGCTTGAGCGATGTCGGCTGCCCGGCCGATCCGGCCGACGAGCAGACGCTTTGCCATGGCGTCCAGCGCGACCGTCTTTCCGCTGCCGACGACGGCATCCCAAATCGGCGTGTCGACCCAGCCCGGCGAGACGACATTGACGCGGATCGGCGCCAGTTCGACGGCAAGCGCGTAGGCGAGTGAGCCAAGGGCCCCATTAACGGCTGCTACCACCGAGCCTTTCGCCGCCGGACGATAGGCGGCGATGCCCGAGGTCAGCGTGATCGACCCCCTGGGCGTCAGACGAGGCGCGCCGTGTTTGGCGAGAAGAAGCGGCGCGACGACTTTGGAATCCGTCACTTTCCGCGCTATCGAGACGTCCATCTCGGGAAGCAACACATAGACGCCGATGATGTCTGCGGCGGTCGAGACGATGTGGTCGAGCGTACCGACGTCCTCGAACAGGCGCTGGACCTCGTCCTCGCTTGTGACGTCGGCTGCGATCGTCCTCAGCCTTTCCGGGTGAGGCAAGTGCTGCCGTGCGGCCGACAACCGGTCCTCGGAGCGGCCGACGATCGTAACCTCGGCGCCGGCAGCAAGCTGCTGTTCGGCAAGCGACAGCCCCATGCCGGAACTGCCGCCAACGATCAGGATGCGTTCGGGTGTTGGTGTGGTTTCCTGGTTCATCTTTTCTCCATCAGGTAGCTCGCGGGGCGTGACCGACACGCGGCGAGAAACTGAAGCCTTGTTCGACAAAGGCAGGGGAGAAGGGAAACGGGAAGATACGAATGCTGCCATCGGAAATTCCGATGAAGGGAAGCCCTTGGGTTTTCGCCTCGGCCTGAGACGCCTTAGCCTGAGACGTTGACGATGCGCGATTTTCTGTGTTAGCAGCGATGATCATGAAGATCGCTATGGTTCTTGCAGTGGTAGGAAAGCGCATGGGCAGGATGGTGTAACCATCCGGCGACAGCCACCCGTGCGCGACAAACAGGCTCCCGACGGGGCCTTTTTTTATGCCCGAAATTCTTCTTACGCCCGATTTCGGCGATGCCCCGTCAACCCATCCTCATCACGCTACGGGACAGAACCATGACAAGCGATAATTCCATTCAGGATACGAGCAACCGCATGACAGGAGCGGAGATCGTTCTCCGCGCACTCAAAGACAATGGTGTGGAGCATATTTTCGGCTATCCCGGCGCGGCTATTTTGCCGATCTATGACGAGATATTCCAGCAGGACGATCTCAAGCATATCCTTGTGCGCCACGAACAGGGCGCCGGCCATGCCGCCGAGGGTTATGCCCGGTCCACGGGCAAGGTCGGCGTGATGCTGGTCACGTCAGGCCCAGGCACGACGAATGCCGTGACGCCCCTGCAGGACGCACTGATGGATTCAGTGCCGATCGTCTGTCTGTCCGGACAAGTGCCGACAACATTGATCGGCTCCGATGCCTTTCAGGAATGTGACACGATCGGCATCACGCGATCCTGCACCAAGCACAACTCTTTGGTCAAAGACGTCGATGACTTAGCGTCAGCGATCCATAGGGCGTTCCGCATCGCCCAGTCGGGGCGACCGGGGCCTGTTCTCGTCGACATGCCAAAGGACGTTCTGTTTGCGTCCGGCATGTACACGCCGCCTTCGGACGTTGCTGCGCTGAAAAATTATCAACCGAAGCTGCAGGGCGACATCAACAAGATCGGCCAGGCGATAGCGCTGATGGCCAATGCCAGCCGTCCCGTTATTTATGCCGGCGGCGGCATCGTCAATTCCGGCCCGAAAGCATCGACATTGCTCCGGGAGCTGGTTCAACTGACCGACTTTCCGGTCACCTCGACGCTTATGGGCCTTGGAGCTTACCCCGCCTCCGGCAAGAACTGGCTCAAGATGGTCGGTCTGCATGGTTCCTATGAGGCGAACATGGCGATGCACGATTGCGACGTCATGATCTGTATCGGCGCACGCTTCGATGACCGCGTGACCTCGCGTGTGGATGCTTTTTCGCCCAACTCCAGGAAGATCCATATCGATATAGATCCGTCCTCGATCAACAAGAACGTCCACGTCGATATCGGCATACAAGGCGATGTCGGCAATGTTCTGGGTGACATGGTTCGTCTATGGCGCGCATTATCTCAGAAACCGGATGGAAGCCGCCTTCAGGACTGGTGGAGAAAGATCGCCGGCTGGCGCGCACGCAATTCGTTCTCCTATGAGATGAACAACGACGTGATCATGCCGCAATATGCGGTGCAGCGCCTTTACGAGCTGACGAAGGATCGCGACACATACATCACCACTGAAGTCGGCCAGCATCAGATGTGGGCGGCCCAATTCTACGGCTTCGAAAAGCCGAACCGCTGGATGAGTTCGGGCGGCCTGGGGACGATGGGTTACGGCCTGCCGGCGGCGCTCGGCGTGCAGATCGCTCATCCGGACAGCCTCGTCATCGATATCGCCGGCGACGCGTCGGTTCAGATGACCATGAAAGAGCTGTCGACGGCAGTCCAGTACGACGCGCCGATCAAGATATTCATCCTGAACAACGGATATATGGGCATGGTTCGCCAGTGGCAGCAAATCCTTCATGGCAACCGCCTCGCGCATTCCTATTCCGAGGCCTTGCCCGATTTTGTCAAATTGGCCGAGGCGTTCGGAGCGGTCGGCCTGCGCTGTGACAAACCAGCCGACCTTGACGATGCGATACAGGAAATGATCGACGTGGACCGGCCGGTGCTCCTCGACTGTCGTGTTGCCAAGCTCGCCAATTGTTTTCCGATGGTCCGGACGGGCAGAGGGCACAATGAGATGCTGTTGCCCGATGAGGCTACTGGTGAAACATTCGCCGGTGCGATCGACGCGGTCAGCCAGGGGCTGGTATAAACGTCGCGGCGTTTTGAGCGTATCAGGGCGCATAAAAAGCCCAGCCGGCGAGGCCTGCAGCTGCACATATCAAAAAAGGAAGAAATGGAGGTTTCTGTTGCCAGGTACCTCCGAACCCCGCCTAGAAGTGCGAACCACTAGGGCTTGAATTGAAGCTATCGCACCGCTTACGCGGCGAGACGTGCTTCCGCATAGTTGTCGTTGGCAACTATAAGTTTAGCCCGATAACGGTGGTACAATGCCGGGCAAAAGTACGATCTTTACACCTTCGTCGATCCTATTTCGCCCCCAGCAAAAGCCGCTCTTGAGCGGCGGTTTTTGGTGGAGGCGCCGGGTACCGCCCCCGGGTCCGAACGGCTTATTTCATCGCCTGTTTATCACCATAGTCGGTCGAGCCGACGAGGCGAATATAGGGACTGGCGGTGGAAAATGAAAGGCCGGAATGCCACTTTCGTCCGTGTCAAAGTGGATCATCAAGGGGTTGACTTGCAGCCGGTCTCAACCGAAGCTTTGTGGCGGTGAGGAGACCCAGCGCACAGTTGCGGCAGCGCGCCACAATCCTCATCGACCGGATCCCGTGGCGCCGACGAGGGGAAATTCGATGGCCGATTATCTCGCAGACGTAAAAAAATATGATGCGGCGGCGGATGCCGACGCGGTCGCCAAGATCGTCAAGCATCTGGGCATCGCGCTCAGGAACCGCGATTCCTCGCTGGTGTCCTGCACCGACCCGGAGGAACTGAAGCGCGTCAGGAACAGCTGGGTCGCTGGCAAGCTCGGTGTCACCGACGGCGCCAAGGCGGATGCGGCTATCGAAAAGACCTGCAAGGCGATGGCGGCCGACAACAGCAAGAGCCGGGTGACGTTCTATTATCTTGTCGCCAAGGATCTGGGCATGCTCGGCTCGCTCTGAACAAACTCGCCGCTGATGCTGGCGAGGCTTCTGCTGGAATTGTCTCGCTTTGCTGTGTTCGGCCGACGGTCATTCGGCTATGATGGCTGACAACCCGAATCGGACCGGAGCCGATGCGCCAGTATCTCGACCTTCTGAAGCATGTGCTGGAAAACGGCGCAGATCGCGGCGACCGTACCGGCACCGGAACACGCTCGATATTCGGCTACCAGATGCGCTTCGACCTGGCCCGCGGCTTTCCGGTCACCACCACCAAGAAGCTGCACCTCAAGTCGATCATCCATGAGCTTTTGTGGTTCCTGGCCGGCGACACCAACATCAAATATCTCAACGATCACGGCGTCTCGATCTGGGATGAGTGGGCCGACGAGAATGGCGATCTCGGCCCGGTCTATGGCAAGCAATGGCGTTCGTGGCCGGACGGCCATGGCGGCGCCATCGACCAGATTGCGAATCTTCTGAAGGAGATACGCAAAAATCCTAACTCGCGGCGGCTGATCGTTTCGGCGTGGAACCCTGCCGAGGTAGAGGCCATGGCGTTGCCGCCCTGCCACTGCCTGTTCCAGTTCTATGTTTCGGAAGGCAAGCTTTCCTGCCAGCTCTATCAGCGCTCCGCCGACATCTTTCTCGGTGTGCCCTTCAACATCGCTTCCTATGCGTTGCTGACGCTGATGGTGGCGCAGGTGACCGGATTGAAACCCGGCGATTTCATCCACACGCTCGGCGACGCGCATCTTTACTCGAACCATTTCGAGCAGGCGCGCGAACAATTGCGGCGTACGCCCAAGGCGTTGCCGACGCTATGGATCAATCCCGAGGTGAAGGATCTCTTTGCCTTCGGCTTCGAGGATTTCCGGCTCGACAACTATTTCGCCGACGCGACGATCAAGGCGCCGATCGCGGTTTAGCACCCTACCTGACTGTGCATATCGAAATTGCCTACTGCGGCTACGCCCTCGGACGTTGTCAGCATCCATCTTGATCGACCGACGTCTGTGGTGCGCGCAACAGATTCCATGCGATATTTTCTTCGACCTCGATACCGCTGTATCTAAAGGAGGTTATCGCAGGCGGAGAAAACCGCAGCTCAGAATGCCGTTGCCTGGTAAAGAGCCTTTCCTTGTTATGTTCACATGGATATATCGATGGACGGCTTCGGGCGATCCGAGACGAGGAGAGTTCATGCTGGCGCGCAAAGGTTCGACGACGATTGCCATCGCGGGTCTCGCTGCCATGCTGATGGCCGCGGTGCCGGCGGCCCATGCCGATGACAAGGTGGTCGTGTTTGCCGCGGCGAGCCTGAAGGACGGGCTCGATGCCGTCAACAAGGCCTGCGAGGCCAGTGTCGGCGAGGCGGCAACCATTTCCTACGCGGCGAGCTCGGCGCTGGCCAAGCAGATTGAAAGCGGCGCGCCGGCGGACGTGTTCATCTCGGCCGATCTCGACTGGATGAAATATCTTTCCGACAAGGAGCTGACCAACCCCGACACCGAAGTGAAATTGCTCGGCAACCAGATCGTGCTGATTGCGCCGCAGGATTCCAAAGTTGAAACCAGGATTGAAAAGGGTTTCGATCTTGCCGGGCTCGTGGGTGACGGCAAACTTGCCATGGGCGATTTCAAGGCGGTGCCGGCAGGCAAATACGGCAAGGCGGCGCTCGAATCGCTCGGTGTCTGGTCTTCCGTCGAAGGCAACGTGGCGCAGGCCGAGAATGTGCGCGCCGCCCTAAAGCTGGTGTCGACCGGCGAGGCAGCACTCGGCATCGTCTATGCCACCGACGCGCATGCCGAGCCTGGCGTGAAGGTGGTCGGCACTTTCCCGGACAATACACATCCGCCGATCATCTATCCGGTTGCCCAGCTTGCGGATTCGAAGGGCAAGGATACTCCGGCATTCCTGAAATGCCTGCAATCCGCCAAGGCTGGCGAACTCTTCAAGGCGCAAGGTTTTACAATCCTCGCGCCGAGCAACTGACGAACGGCCCTGACCATGAGCTGGCTGCTGGATCTCGCTCCCGACGAATGGAATGCGGTCCGACTGTCCATCAAGGTGGCGACCGTGGCGATGATTGCCAGCCTGCCGCCGGGCGTAGCGATCGCTCTTGTGCTCGCCCGCGGCCAGTTCTGGGGCAAGACGCTGCTCAACGGGGTGGTGCATCTGCCGCTGATCCTCCCGCCGGTGGTGACCGGCTATTTGCTGCTTTTGACTTTCGGCAAGCGCGGTCCGGCCGGAGCTTTCCTGGCCGAACATTTCGGCATCGTTTTTTCCTTTCGCTGGACCGGCGCCGCGCTCGCCTGCGGCGTAATGGGTTTTCCGCTGATGGTGCGGGCGATCCGGCTGTCGATCGAGGCTGTCGACCGTAAAATCGAGGCGGCCGCCGGCACGCTCGGCGCCAATCCATTATGGGTGTTCGGCACGATCACGCTGCCGCTGATCCTGCCCGGCCTGATCGCCGGTGCGATCCTCTCCTTCGCCAAGGCGATGGGCGAATTCGGCGCGACGATCACCTTCGTCTCCAACATTCCGAACGAGACGCAGACGCTGCCGTCGGCGATCTACACTTTCACGCAGGTTCCCGGCGGCGACGCCGGCGCGCTCAGGCTGACGCTGATCTCGATCGTCATCTCGATGGCGGCACTGGTCGCCTCGGAAGTGCTGGCGCGACGCGTCGGCCAGCGGATGGACATCGAATGACGGTTCAGGTCGACATCAGCCACCGGCTTGGCGATTTCGCCGTCAATGCCCGCTTCGAAAGCGCCGGGCGGCTGACTGCGCTGTTCGGGCCTTCCGGCTCCGGAAAGACGACGCTGATCAACCTGATTGCCGGGCTGATCCGCCCCGACAAAGGCCGTATCGCGGCCGACGGCCGTGTGCTGGTCGATAGCGATGCCGGCTTGTTCATGCCGAAGCACAAGCGGCGGATCGGCATGGTGTTCCAGGACGCGCGGCTGTTTCCGCATATGAGCGTGGCGAGCAATCTGCGCTATGGCCGCTGGTTCACACCGGCTGCTGAGCGCTACGCGGATATCAATGGCGTGGTCGAACTGCTCGGCATCGGTCATCTGCTCGACCGGCGGCCGGCAAAACTCTCCGGTGGCGAGAAGCAGCGCGTGGCAATCGGCCGGGCGCTGCTTGCCAGTCCGAAATTGCTGCTGATGGACGAGCCGCTGGCGTCGCTCGACGAGGCGCGCAAGGCCGAGATCTTGCCTTATATCGAGCGGCTGCGCGACGAGACGAAAATCCCGATCGTCTATGTCAGCCACTCGATCGCCGAAGTGGCGCGGTTGGCGAGCGACGTCGTGGTACTGATGCAGGGCAAGGTCGCTGCTTCCGGTCCAACCGGAGTGATCATGCAGCGTCTGGATCTATTGCCGGCCGAAGAGCGCGGCGAGGGCGGTGCCGTGCTGGATACCGCGGTTCTGCGCCACGACGAGGCGTTTGGCATGACCGTGCTTGGCTCGGCGGCGGGCGAGATCCGTGTGCCGCTTCTGGCAACGCCGGTCGGTGCGCCGGTGCGCGTCCGCATCCGCGCCCGCGACGTGATGATCGCCACCGAGCAGCCGGTTGGCCTCAGCGCGCTCAACATATTCCCGGGCGCGATCATGGCGATAAAGCCGGGCGAAGGGCCTACGGTCGAGATCGGCATCGACTGCAATGGCGCAACCGTGCTTGCCCGCATCACTGAACAGTCGCGGCAGACGCTAGGGCTCCAGCTTGGTCGAAAGGTCTTCGCGGTGGTCAAGACGGTGAGCTTCGACCGGGCAAATACCGGCGCCGGCCTCCCCGCCGAGGCGGATGGGTGAACGGCCGATGATTCGCTATATCGTTTTGGAATAGCGGTATCGCTGGAGAACTTGTAGAATGGCGTGACCGCGGAGGAGCAAATGCCGTCGCTGAGCTTGCGGATAAATCTCGATCCAGATGGCCGCATCGGGCCGGGCAAGATCGAGCTTCTGGAACAGATCGCTGCCTTCGGCTCGATTTCGGCCGCGGCGCGCGGCATGGAGATGTCCTACAAGCACGCTTGGGATCTGGTCGAGGACATGAACCGCGTGTTCGGCAAGCCGCTGGTTGCGGCACAGACGGGCGGCAAGAAAGGCGGTGGCGCCCAATTGACGTCGGTCGGGCTTGCGGTGGTCAGCCGCTTCCGCGCCATCGAGCGGGCTGCGTCTTCAGCAGCGGCGGCGCATATGGAGGCGCTGCAGGCCGAGATCGATGCTGCGTGAACTCGGCGGAATTCATGCCGCGCTCAATCCCTGTCACTCCTCAGGCTCGCCCGGCTTGCGCAGCAGATAGGTGTCCATGATCCAGCCCTTTTTCCGGCGGGCCTCCTCACGAGTGCCGACGATCTCGTCGCTGACGTCGCCAATCCGGCCCGAGATGATGATCTCGTCGGGTGTGCCGAGATAGGCGCCCCAGTGGACGCTAACGTCCTTGTCGGCCAGCGTGTTGAAGACGCATTTGCCGTCCAGCATGACGATGGTGCTGCCGGCGTTTTCGGGCAGACCTTCCTCGGCGAGCCGGCGGCCGGTGGTGATCAAAATGGCGTCGCCGATGCGGTTCAATGCCATTTTGTGACTGGCTGCGAGTGCCTGGATGGCGGTGATGCCAGGGATGACCTCCAGTTCGAACGCGACATTGCCTCTGAGGCGCACGCGCTCCAGGATACGCAGCGCGCTGTCATAGAGCGAAGGATCGCCCCAGATCAGGAAGGCGCCGCAGCCATCTTCGGGGAGTTCGCCGCGAATCAGGCCTTCATAGATCGCGGCGATCGCCTCGTGCCAGTCGTCGACGGTCGAGCGGTAAGAAGGCGCCGGCTCGGCGCGCACCGGCACATCGAATTCGACGCGGCGCGAGTTCGGATTGGTGACGAAGCGGTCGCAGATCTGGCGGCGCAATTCGGCGAGATCGTTCTTCTTGGCGCCCTTGTCGGGAATGAACAGCACGTCGGCCCGATTGAGGCCGTTGATGGCCTGGACCGTCATGTGCTCCGGATTGCCGGCGCCGATGCCGATGACAAGAAGCTTGCGCATGAGGGAACTCCTGCCCGATCGAGACCGGCGTGTCTAGACCGACACGACATGCCGGCAGGCGCCGGCGCATTTGCCGAAAGGCTTTGAAACGCCACATTGAACGGCTAGAGTCATGTTGGCATTCTCGCCGGGGGAGTTTTCATGTTCCGTTACGTCCTGACCGCGTTGGCGCTCTCGGCTACGCCTGCGCTCGCCAATGATTCGGTCGCCGAACTCGGCACCGGTGGGCTGATCCTGTCGCGCAGCGATGCGGTGGCGATGGAAAGCGAGGATCTCTACATCTCGCCGGAAAGGGTGACGGTCGATTACGTCTTCCGCAACAACACCGACAAGGATGTCGATGCGATCGTCGCCTTTCCGATGCCCGACATCGAAGGCGACCCCGAAGAAATACCGGCGATTCCCGAGGCGCAGAGCGACAATTTCCTCGGCTTCGAAGTGACGATCGACGGGGTGCCGGCAAAGCCGCAGCTCGAGCAGAAGGTGTTCGCGCTCGGCATCGACATCGGCGCCGACCTGGAGGCGCAGGGCGTGCCTTTCTTTCCATTCGGCGATGCGGCCAAGGCAGCGCTGGCAAAGCTGCCGCAAGCGGTCACCGACGACTGGGTCAACCGCGGCATCATCATCGAAGACACTGCCGATGACGGTTCGGGCATGAAGACCGTCTATACGCCGTTCTGGCAATTGCGCTCGACCTATTGGTGGCGCTCGACCTTTCCGGCCAACAAGGCGGTGCATGTCTCGCATCGCTACAAGCCGAGCGTCGGCGGCACCTCCTCGGTCAGTTTCTTCTATGACGGCCAGTTCCAGGGCCAGTATGCCGCCTACAAGACCCGCTACTGCATGGATGACACGTTCGAGAACGCCGTGCGCAAGGCAGCCAAGGACGATCCCGACGGCTACCCCAAATATTTCGAGAACCGCATCGCCTATATCCTGACCACGGGCGGCAACTGGGCGTCGGGAAACATCGGCACGTTCAAGCTGACCGTCGACAAGGGCGATCCGAAGAACCTGGTCTCGTTTTGCGGCGAAAACGTCAGGAAGATCGGACCGACGACGTTCGAGATGAAGGCGCAGAACTTCTACCCCGAGCGCGACATTGACATATTGCTGCTGGAGCCATCCGATGGCGGGAACGGCGGCTGATGGACCTCGCGATCTACGTCGCCATCGCCGAGAACGGCGTGATCGGGCGCGAGGGTGGGTTGCCGTGGCGGCTTTCCACCGATCTCAAGCGGTTCAAGGCCGATACGATGGGCAAGCCTATCATCATGGGCCGCAAGACCTATGAAGGCATCGGCCGGCCGTTGCCGGGCAGGCTCAACATCGTGGTGACGCGGGACAGGGCATGGCGCGCCGAGGGCGTAGAAGTCGCGCACTCGATCGAGGACGCAATCGCGCTGGCGACGGTGCGCGGGCGCTGCATGGCAGGCGCCGACGAGATCTGCGTCATCGGCGGCGGCGAGATCTATGCTCAGGCGCTGCCGCTGGCCGATCGGCTGCACGTCACCCATGTGCTGGCCGCGGTCGACGGCGACGCTCATTTCCCGCCGATCGACCCGGCACTGTGGCGGATAGTCTACTCCCAGGAGGTTGAGGCCGGTGAGAAGGACAGCCATGCGACACGCTATTCGGTTTACGAGCGGCGCCGCGATGTGAATTGAAGACGACAAAGCGTCGCGACAGGTCTAAATGGACCCAAAGGCGGACTGTGACGGCAGCCGATCGCGTTGAAAGCGTGCCGTTGCATCCCTATAGAAGAATAATATTGGATTTTGCGCCGGTGAGCCGGCGCTTGAGGGAATTCCAAGCGAAAGGACATTCATGCCCTGGAACGACAAGAGCGGCGGCGGCGGCCCGTGGGGCGGCGGCAACAATCAGGGACCTTGGGGACAGGGACCCAAGGGACCCAGCGGCCCGCAGGGCTCGCCTCCTGATCTCGAGGATATCATCCGGCGTGGGCAGGATAGGTTGCGGCGCGCACTGCCGGGCGGCGGTGGCGCGAGCCCGGCGGTGTTCGGGCTGATTGCTGCGGCGCTGGTGGTGCTGTGGGCGTTCAAGGCGGTCTACACCGTGCAGCCCGACGAAGTTGCGGTGGAGCTCAGGTTCGGCAAGCCGAAGGCGGAACTCTCGCAGCCTGGCCTGCATTTCCATTGGTGGCCCATTGAAACGGTCGAGACCGCCAACATCGCCGAGCAGCTTGTCAGCATCGGTGGCGGCAGCACCAGCGGCAATGGTCTGATGCTTTCCGGCGATCAGAACATCGTCAACGTGCAATTCTCTGTGGCCTATCAGGTTTCCGACCCGAAGGCCTATCTGTTCGACGTGTCCGACCCCGGCGGCATGCTGCAGCAGGTCGCCGAAAGCGCGATGCGTGAAGCGGTCGGCCGGCGCCCGGCGCAGGACATTTTCCGCGACGACCGGCAAGGAATTGCGGCGTCGGTGCGTGAGATCATCCAGACGACGCTGGACGGCTACAAGGCCGGCCTCAACGTCAACGCCATTTCGATCGAGGATGCCGCGCCGCCGCGCGAGGTGGCGGACGCGTTCGACGAGGTGCAGCGGGCCGAACAGGACGAGGACAAGTTCGTCGAGCAGGCCAATCAGTATTCCAACCAGAAGCTCGGCCAGGCGCGCGGCGCTGCCGCGCAGATCCGCGAAGACGCGGCCGCCTACAAGAACCGGGTCGTGCAGGAGGCCGAAGGCGAGGCGCAGCGCTTCATCTCGGTCTATGACGAATATGCAAAGGCGCCGGAGGTGACGCGCAAGCGGCTTTACCTGGAAACAATGGAGAGGGTGCTGAAGGATTCGAGCAAGGTCATCGTCGAGCAAGGCAATGGGCAAGGGGTCGTTCCCTACCTGCCGCTGCCCGCATTGCAGCAGAAGGCGCCGGCACCGGCCGCCGGAGGAAACCAGTGATGGCCAACCGTCTTCCCGTCATTGCGGTCATCGCCGCGGTCATCCTGTTCCTGCTCTATTCGTCTGTCTTCGTCGTCAATGCGCGCCAGCAGGCGCTGGTGCTCAGGTTCGGCGAAATCGTCGACGTCAAGAACCAGCCAGGCATCTATTTCAAGGCGCCGTTCTCCTTCTTCGATGCCGACACCGTGCAGCTGATCGAAAACAGGGTCCTGCGCTTCGACCTCGATAACATCCGCGTCCAGGTTTCGGGCGGCAAGTTCTATGAGGTCGATGCCTTTATCGCCTATCGTATCTCGGATCCGCGCGTGTTTCGCGCCGCGGTCTCCGGCCAGATCGAACTGGCCGAGGCCCGGCTGAGGACGCGTCTCGACGCCGCCTTGCGCCGCGTCTACGGCCTGCGCGACTTCGAGGCGGCACTCTCGGAAGAACGCGCCGTGATGATGCGCGAGGTACGCGATCAACTGAGGCCCGACGCCACCTCGCTTGGCCTGCAGATCGAGGATGTCCGCATCCGCCGCACCGATCTCACGGCTGAGGTCTCGCAGCAGACCTTCGACCGCATGAAGGCCGAACGTCTCGCCGAAGCCGAGCGGCTGAGGGCGCGAGGCAATGAGGCAGCGCAGCGGATCAGGGCCCGCGCCGACCGTGAAGTGGTGGAAATCGTCGCCGAAGCGCAAAAAGAGTCTGAAATCCTGCGTGGTGAAGGTGAAGCCCAGCGCAGCGCGACGTTTGCCGGGGCCTATCAGCGCGATCCGGCCTTCTTCGATTTCTATCGATCGATGAATGCCTATGGCACGGCGCTGAACAGCACCGGAACGACGATGGTGCTGTCGCCGAATTCCGAGTTCTTCCGCTTTTTCCGCGACCCGAACAGCAAGGAAACGCTCGCGGCACCGGCGGCACCACCGCCAGCGCCGCCCGCTCCCGCCGCGCCAGCGGCACAGCCAGGCACCGGCCAGTAGGGCCGGTGCAGGGGAAGCCGGCGTAATGGAGGATTTATCCTCTGGCGGTAGCCGTAGCCGCAAACGTGCCTTATTTCTTGCCAACATGACGCGACGCGGCGTTTTTGCCGAAGCGCTTTTTTAGAACACCCGGAGGCCTTTCGATGACATCCACCACCCTTCTGCGTGCAGCGAGGCGGACGTTCATCGCCGGGGCCGCTGCGCTTCTGGTCGGCGCCGTTGCCGTTCCGTCGTTCGTGACGCCGACAGTGGCAGCCGACGGGCCACCCTCGGTTGCCGATCTCGCCGCCGGCCTGCTCGGCGCGGTGGTCAACATCTCGACTTCGCAGACGGTGAAGGGCACGGAGGGTCCGGGCGCCGTGCCGATGCCGCAGCTTCCAGAAGGCTCACCCTTCCAGGACTTCTTCGACGATTTCTTCAAGAACCGCGGCGGCGACAAGGGCGGCGGCGGGCAAAAGGTGCAGTCGCTGGGCTCCGGCTTCGTGGTCGACGCCGAGCAGGGCATCGTGGTGACCAACAACCACGTCATTGCCGATGCCGACGACATCGAGGTGAATTTCTCCGACGGGGTGACGCTCAAGGCGACGCTGGTCGGCACCGACACCAAGACCGACGTCGCGGTGCTGAAGGTCGATCCGAAAGGGCACAAGCTGACAGCGGTGAAGTTCGGCGATTCCAATACGATGCGTGTCGGCGACTGGGTGATGGCGATCGGCAATCCGTTCGGTCTCGGCGGCACGGTGACGGTCGGCATCGTCTCGGCGCGCAATCGCGACATCAATTCCGGCCCGTATGACGACTTCATCCAGACCGATGCCGCGATCAACCGCGGCAATTCCGGCGGACCGCTGTTCAACAGCAGCGGCGAGGTCATCGGCATCAACACGGCAATCATCTCGCCGTCGGGAGGCTCGATCGGCATCGGCTTCTCCATTCCGTCGCAGCTCGCCTCGGGCGTCGTCGACCAGCTTCGCCAGTTCGGCGAGACGCGGCGCGGCTGGCTCGGTGTGCGCATCCAGCCGGTGACCGACGACATTGCCGAAAGCCTGGGCATGGCGACCGCCAAGGGCGCGCTGGTCGCCGGCGTCATCAAGGGCGGACCGGTCGACAACGGCACCATCCAGGCCGGCGACGTCATCATCAAGTTCGACGGCAAGGACATCCATGAAATGCGCGACCTGCCGCGCGTCGTGGCGGAAAGCCCGGTCGGCAAGGCGGTCGACGTGATCATCGTGCGCAAGGGGGTCGAGCAGACCGTGAAGGTGACGCTCGGCCGACTCGAGGACGGCGAAAAGCTTGCCAGCGGCGGTGAAAACGGCAACACCGACCAGGACGATGCCGACAAGGCGCCTGCCGTTTCGACGGCTGCCGTGCTTGGCATGACGATCGGCGAGCTCAACGACGAGACGCGCACGAAATTCGGCATCGCCGCCGACGTCTCCGGCGTCGTCGTGACCGACGTCACCAAGGATTCAGCCGCTGCCGAACGCGGCATCCAGCCGGGCGAGGTGATCACCGAGATCGCGCAGGAATCGGTCGCCACGCCCAAGGACGTCATGGACCGGATCGGCGCGCTGAAGGAGCAAGGGCGCAAGAACGCGCTTTTGATGCTGGCGTCGAAGACCGGCGAGCTGAGGTTTGTGACAATCCGGATGGATTGAGTCCGGAAGAGCCTGTAACACTCTGATCTTGAAAAGAAAAAGGGCGGCTAGCGTTCTTGCTTGCCAGTCTGTGCGTGACAGCCTGTAGAAGACATGTCGCCTGAGTGCGGTGTGGCTGTCCGGAACGCCGGGATGGTCGAAATCGGAGGCCGGGTCGGCGATCATGTTCAGGCGCTCCATGACGGCAGTGGACCGGCTGTTATCCTTGACTGCGAAGGACACGATTTCGTCGAGGCCAAGTCTTTCAAAGCCATAGGTGAGCCAGGCATCGGCTGCTTCGGTGACATAGCCGCGGCCCCAGAATTCGGGTGCCAGCCGCCAGCCGATCTCGATCGTGCCGGGCGGCAAGAATGGCAAATGATCGGTTCGGGTTATGCCGACGAAGCCGATGCATTCACCTGTGGCTGTGATCTCAGCGGCCGCGAAGCCGAAGCCGTTGCGATCGATAGCGGCGCGCAACTCCTCCATCTTGGCATCCGACTGGGCACGGTCGCGCCGAAACGGAAAGAATTCCATGACGCGCTCGTCGGAATTGATGCGATGGAAGAGCTCGCGGTCACGATCTTCCCAGTTGCGCAGGATCAGGCGTTCGGTGCGGATCGGCGTCACTCGACAAATTCCTCCCGGCGATAACCCTGCAGATAAAGCAAGGCGGTGAGGTCGCCGTGGTCGATGCGGATCTTTGCCTCGGCTGCCACGGCCGGCTTGGCGTGCAAGGCGACGCCGATGCCGGCAAGACGGATCATGTCGAGATCGTTGGCGCCGTCACCCACGGCAATGGCATCGGCAGGCGTCAGGCCGAGGCGGGCGGAAATCTCGATAAGGGCTTCGGCCTTGGCGGCGCGGCCGAGGATCGGCTCGGCGACCAAGCCGGTGAAGCGGCGATCCTGCTCGATCAGCCGATTGGCGCGATTTTCGTGAAAACCGAGCAATGCTGCGATGCGGGTGGTGAAGATGTCGAAACCACCGGAAATCAGCGCCGTCCACGCGCCGTTGGCCGCCATTGTCTGGACGAGCGTGCGACCGCCGGAGGCAAGCGTCAGGCGATTGTCGATGATGCGGTCGATGATTGCGGCATCGAGACCCTTAAGCAGCGCCACGCGCTCGCGCAAGGCCGGCTCGAATGCGATCTCACCGTTCATCGATCGCGCCGTGATGGCGGCGACGCGATCCTTGACGCCGATCTCGTCGGCAAGCTCGTCGATGCATTCCTGCTCGATCATCGTCGAATCCATGTCGGCGATCAGGACCTTCTTGCGCCTGTTCTCAGCCGGTTGGACGGCCACGTCGATGGGTTCGGAAGCAAGCGCGGCATGCAGGCGGGCCGTTATTTCGGAAGCTTCGGCGGTCTCCGGCAAATCGAGCTCGCAGGCGATGCCTTCGGCCAGCCAGCGAACAGCGCTTGCGCCGACAGACCCAGACGCCATATTCGCTAGCGTCGGCGTCAATGCGCGGCCGGCGGGATGGGATAGAAGCGTGGCGATCAGCATCGAAAATTCCAGCGGACAGGCGGGCGAAGGCCGCGTGAAGAACGCGATCCTGATAGCCGGGCCGACCGCCAGCGGCAAGTCGGCGCTCGCACTCGACCTCGCCGAGCGCAATGGCGGTGTCATCGTCAGCACCGATTCCATGCAAGGCTATTCGGTGCTCGACGTGCTGACGGCGCGGCCGGGTGCTGCCGAACTCGCCCGCGTCCCTCACTTTCTTTATGGACACGTCGATCCGTCCACCGCCTATTCCACCGGCGCCTGGCTGCGTGATGTCATGAAGCTGATCGACGACGGCACGCTTTCGGCGCGGCAAGTGATTTTCGTCGGCGGTACCGGGCTTTATTTCCGGGCGCTCACGGAAGGTATTTCGGAGATGCCCGACATTCCGCAGTCGATCCGCGAGCGCTGGCGCTACGAGCTGCAAGAACAGGGCGCTGTGAGATTGCACCGCATCCTGTTGCGCGAGGATTCTGCGGCCGGCATGATGCTGAGGCCGACGGATGGCCAGCGCATCGTGCGGGCGCTGGAGGTGCTCGACGCGTCGGGCCGCTCCATCCTGGACTGGCAGGCCGCGCGTGGCCAGCCGTTGATCGACAGGAGCAGCGCGCGCTTTTTCGTCATCGAGCCGGAGCGGGCGGCGCTGGTGGAGCGGATCGATGCCCGCTTCGACCGCATGCTGGACAAAGGGGCATTGGACGAGGTGAAGCAGCTTTCGGCGCTCGGCCTCGATCCCGACCTGCCGGCGATGAAGGCGATCGGTGTTCGCGAGCTTCAGGCCGCGCTGGCCGGCGCCATCAGTTTTCCCGAGGCTATCGAGCGTGCGAAGATCGCGACGCGGCAATATGCAAAGCGGCAGGCGACCTGGTTCAGGCACCAATTGGGTCCGGAATGGCACAGGTTGCGTCCCGGTGAGGGGATCAACTGGGTGATCTCACCCCCTCCTTCGAGCGCAACCTGAAAAGTCGACATCGAAGGGACATTTCGCGTTGAAGTTGTCCAGGTTAACTGTCCGTAAGCTCCCGCATGCCATAAGATCGATAGGAACTTTTCAACGGGGAGCAGATGCATTTCCACAAGGCGGAATCAGCGTTTTTCGTCTTTATTTTTGTGATCCTGGCCGCCGGCCTGGTGACGCTTTACGCCTATGGACTCCTGCAAACCCTGGCGGCCGACATTAGCAATACGCCTTCGGAACTCGATGAAATCGTCTATCTCAACAAGCTGCTGTTTGCGATCGGCGTGCTGCTGGCGACTGCGCTGTTCTTCGGCATTTTCTTCATCTATCCGCTGATCCGAAAGCAGGCGACGGAAGAAGGCAAGCTGCGCGCGATGACAGTTTCACTCAGTGCGCGCTCGGAGACGCTGGAGCATGCGGCGCTGACCGACAGCCTCACCGGCATGCAGAATCGGCGCTATTTCGACGATGCGCTGAAAGAATATCTCGAGGAGTTTCGCCGCATCGAAAAACCAGTCGGGCTGATGATCCTCGATCTCGACCACTTCAAGCAGGTCAACGACAGCCACGGCCACGATGTCGGCGACGAGGTGTTGCGGGCCGTCGCCAACTGTCTCAAGGACATGACACGCTATCACGACGTGGTGGCGCGCCTGGGCGGCGAGGAGTTCGCGGTGGTCACGCCCAATATGGACGCCGAGCTGCTATCCAAATTCGCCGAGCGCATCCGCAAGGCGATCGCCAGCATGTCGGTGCTGACAGGCAATGTCCGACTGAAAATCACCACCAGCGTCGGGCTTGCCGTCTGGGACCGCAAGGAAACCGCCGAGGAGTTCTATCGCCGCGCCGACCGCCAGCTCTATGAGGCAAAGAGGCAAGGCCGCAACCGCGTCTGCGCCTGAATCCCGTCATTAAATTCGTGATGCTGGCCGTCTAGTGCCGTTTTCTGTGCTTCCGGTGCTCGCAGACCGACGTCGCCAAATAAGCTGAGACGGCGCCTTGCAAGGCTTGTGGGAGATAGAGGTGTTGCCGTGATCAAATCCGACCTCTCCGATCTTTACCGAGGCTATATTGCATGTCTGAACAAGCAGGATTGGCCAAATCTGGGGCAGTTTGTTCATGATGAAGCGATCCACAACGGTCGGCCGCTCGGATTATCCGGGTACCTCGAAATGTTGGAGAGAGACTTCGATGAAATTCCGGACCTTTACTTCGACATTCGGCTATTGGTTGCCGATCCGCCTTATATAGCGAGCCGGCTAAGCTTCAACTGCACCCCAAGGGGAACGTTCCTTGGGCTCGATGTAAGCGGGAAGAGAATTTGGTTTACCGAGAACGTATTCTATGAGTTTCAGAGAGGGAAAATTCGCCAGGTATGGTCCGTTATAGACAAGGCAGCCATCGAAGTTCAGCTTTGATGGTTGCCGACGCACCGATGAGGTCTGCCTAAACGTCGCTCGGCTCAATCGTTCTGGGGACGCAGGCCGAAGGTCGCCGGCTTGAGGCCGTAGCGCAAGTCGAAATCCTCGTCCCGCTGGGTACGTACGGCCGGCGGTTTGCGATAGTCGGAATCGCCGGCCTGCCGGCCCGGATCAATGACTTCCGCGAACGGCATTGCCTGTTGTGGTCTAGGCACGTTGCGCAGCCGTTCGACGATCGCAACGAGGTCGACATCGTTGCCGGTTTCGGAGGGCAAGGCGTCCTCGCGCTTGGCCGTGCCGGGGATCAAATCCTCGGAGAGTTTTTCGAACTTCATCCGCATCGTCGTCGCCACGCCTTCTCCGAAGGCGATGGCCTCGCGCTGGCCCATGGAGGAGAGGAACGCCAGCGTCGAAGCCGAGGAATCGGCGATCGCCGAGCGGATGATCGCCTGGTCCTGCTCATTGGCGAGCCGCATGGCGAAGAACGTCGAGCACTGCGACAGGATGGTCGGATCAAGCTCGCCCGGGCGCTGGGTGACGACACCGAGATAACAGCCATATTTGCGGCCTTCCTTGGCGATGCGCGACAGCGCGTGCCGGGTCGGCGCGAAACCGAGGCGGGGATCGGCCGGCATATAGCGATGCGCTTCCTCGCACAGGAAGAGCAGCCGCAAGCGGCCTTCGCTCCACAACGCCAGGTCGAACGCCAGCCGCGCCAGCACCGAGCATACGGAATTGACCACCTCGGACGGCATACCGGCCATTTCGAAGCAGGTCACCGGGCGGCCGTGATGCGGCACGCGGAAAATGTTGCCGATCGTCTCGTGAATGGTGTCCTCGATCAGGCGCGAGTTGAACATGAAACGGTAGCGCGGATCGGATGCCGCCGATTCGATACGTGTCTTCAGTGACCTGAGGGTTGGACGATCGTTCTTGCTTTCCAGCAATCCCATGCGTTCGTCGACCAGCTTGATGAGGTCGGCAATGCGATAGGGTACCGGCGCGTCGGCGGTCAGCGCGTCGGTGCTGCGCCGCAGGTAGTTGCCGGTGTTCGGATTGCGATAGAGGTTCTTGGCCGCGGGAATGAGATCGCGCAAGGCGTCGACCTCTTCCGGCACCGTCTCGCGGCCGCGAAACAGCACCTCGGCGAATTCCTCGAGTTTGAACATCCAGAAGGGCAGGTCGAGCGTCGTCGAATCGACCCTGAAGCAATATTCGGGCAAGGACGCGGCGAACTCGTTGTGTGGATCGAGGATCAGCACGCGCAGGTCGGGCCGGGCGGCAATCGACTTGCGCAAGAGCAGCGAGACGGCGGTCGATTTGCCGACCCCGGTGGTGCCGACAATGGCGAAATGGCGCGCCAGCGTATCGTCGATGGCAATATTGGCGTCGATAGCCTCGTCCTGCGACAGCGTACCGATGGTGATCGAGTGACGCCCGGCGAGATCGTAGACGGCCTGCAGGTCGCGGCTGCGGATACGATGGGCAATGGCGCCGATATGCGGATAGGTCGTGATGCCGCGGTCGAACACCGGCTTGGCGCCGGGTTCGGCGCCGTCGCGCACCTCGCCAATCAATTCGATGCTGACCTCGATCGGATTCTGGCCCTCGCTGCTCCAGGCACGATCCGACTTGCCGATTTCGTAGACCAGTCCGACGGTTCGTGATGTACCGAGATTGATCGAGATCATCTTGCCGACGCTCCATAGGCCGGTGACCGTGCCTTCGATATCGTCGGCATAGGCGCTGATGGTGGCGCGCGCGCCATCGCATTGCACGACATTGCCCAGAATCCGCTTGTCGTTCTGCTCCGCCCTGCGGCGCTCCAGCAAAGTCGGTTCTCCAATGGAGGTTTCGCGTTCGACGAGCATGGACAGGCCGATCCCCTTTTCCCAAACAATGAGCCTAGGCGGATGGGGTTAAGGTGGGGTGAGGCCGGATGGTTTAGCGGACGTTAAGGGGTTTGCGAAAACTGGACGAAACGGCCGTTGCCCGAGCGCGGGATTTCGCTATAGTGGATGAATGGATAATATAGCGAACGATATCTCATCGACTATCGGCAGAAGGATACACGCCGAAAGGGTGGCTCGCAGCTGGTCCCTGGCGGATTTGGCGGAGCAGTCCGATGTCTCGAAAGCCATGCTGAGCACGATCGAGCGCGGCATGACGAGCCCGACGGCGGCACTCCTCGTGCGCATTGCGGCCGCGTTCGGCATGACGCTTTCCACTTTGATCGCAAGGGCGGAGTTGCAAGGCGGTGGCCTGCTTCGCGAACGTGACCAGCCGGTCTGGCGCGATCCGGCTACGGGTTATGTGCGGCGGCACCTTTCGCCGGTTTCGGACATGCCGCTCGAACTGATCCGGGTCAAACTGCCGGCGGGCGCCAAGGTGAGCTTCCCGGCGGCCTCCTATGCCTTCATCAGACAACAGATATGGCTGATCTCCGGGCAGCTGGAATTCGTCGAGGGCGACATCGTTCACAGGCTCGAGCCCGGCGACTGTCTGGCGCTCGGCGCGCCATCCGATTGCGTCTTCCACGCTCCGGGGCCGGACGCCGCCGACTATCTGGTTGCGTTGGCCAGGAGCTGAGACGATGGCGCGCCGTCCGAAACGTTCCGACAATGGCGGTCCGCCGCTCGACGACTACGACGGTCCGCCTTGGGGCAAGGGAGACCCCTATATCTTTCTTGCCTGGCGGACCGCCCATGCCCAGGCATGGAAAGTGCCGAGCCGCGAGATCATGCTGATGCGGCTGGACAAGGCCGAGCGGCTAGGCCTGACCTATGAGGAATACACGCTCGAACTGCTGGAACGCGGGCGACATCTGCAAGAGGAAGACGCCGAGCGCATCGGAGAAATCCGCCGAGCCAGGAAGCGGAAGCGGACCAGTCATTTCGGCTGACGGTGCAGGCCATGCTGCCGCTCGATGCACTGCCGTTCCCGTTGCACACAGAGGAGACCACATGGATTCAATAGAAATCAACCTGCTCAGCAATACTGCCGGAACGAAAAAAATGCTGGTCGATTTGCTGATCGGCACGGTTGCCGCCGGCGGCTCGGTCAGCTTCATGCGTCCCTTGGCGCCGGAGATGGCTGCAGCCTTCTGGAACAAGTCGCTTCAGGCGGTCGCCAGAGGCGAAAGGGCGGTGCTCGGGGCCTGGAACGGCGAGGCTCTGATCGGCACCGTCACCGTGCTGCTCGACTGCCCTCCCAACCAGCCGCACCGGGCCGAGATCGCCAAGCTGATGACCCGCCTCAATTATCGCGGCAAGGGCGTCGCAACCCGCCTGATGGAGGCGGCGGAAGCCGTTGCCATGGAGAAAGGCCGCACGCTGTTGGTGCTGGACACGGCAAAAGAGGAGGGGGCTTCCGGCCTCTATGAAAAGCTCGGCTTCACGCTGGGCGGCGAAATACCAGATTATGCGCTGAAGCCGCATGGCGGGCTGACGGGCACCCTCATCTACTGGAAGCGCATTGGTACAGTCTGATATCTGGCCCGCGCACATTCGCCGTTGACAGCACCATCAAACCAATTCTATTGTCCGCGACCATGAAAACGGCACTCATTCTCGTAGGAAAGCGCGTGGGCAAGGCGGTGTAACCGCCAGGCGGTGACCTCCCATGCGCAAGACACAGGCTCCCTCGGGGGCCTTTTTTATTGCCCGAAACACGACTAAACGACCAGCAATCGCCCGATGGCGAACAGTACGGGACCAGACCGATGAGCAGTGGACAGAATGAGCGGCGCGAAACGCCAAGAACCGAGATGACTGGCGCCGAAATGGTGGTGCAGGCGCTGAAGGACAATGGCGTCAAGCATGTTTTCGGCTATCCGGGAGGCGCGGTTCTGCCAATCTACGATGAAATCTTCCAGCAGGACGAGGTCGAGCACATCCTCGTTCGCCACGAACAGGGCGCTGGCCACGCGGCGGAAGGCTATGCGCGCTCGACCGGCAAGGCCGGCGTCATGCTGGTGACCTCCGGGCCGGGCGCCACCAATGCGGTGACGCCATTGCAGGACGCGCTGATGGATTCGATCCCGCTGGTCTGCCTGACGGGCCAGGTACCGACGTCGCTGATCGGCTCGGATGCGTTCCAGGAGTGCGACACGGTCGGCATCACGCGGCCCTGCACCAAGCACAACTGGCTGGTGAAGGACGTCAACCAGCTCGCGGCAACGATCCACGAGGCCTTCCATGTGGCAACGACAGGGCGCCCCGGTCCGGTCGTGGTCGACATCCCGAAGGACGTTCAGTTCGCCAAGGGCATCTATGTCCCGCCGCAGACGGCGCCGCGCACCAGCTACCAGCCGAAGGTCCAGGGCGACCTGGAGAAGATCAAGGCGGCGGTCGAGCTGATGGCCGGCGCCAGGAGGCCGATCATCTATTCGGGCGGCGGCGTCATCAATTCCGGCCCGGAGGCGAGCCATCTGCTGCGCGAGCTGGTCGACCTGACCGGCTTCCCGATCACCTCGACGCTGATGGGCCTTGGCGCCTATCCGGCGTCGGGCAAGAACTGGATGGGCATGCTCGGCATGCACGGCACCTATGAAGCGAACATGGCGATGCACGATTGCGACGTCATGCTCTGCATCGGCGCGCGCTTCGACGACCGCATCACCGGGCGGCTGACAGCGTTTTCGCCGAATTCGAAGAAGATCCACATCGACATCGACCCGTCTTCGATCAACAAGAACGTCCATACCGACGTGCCGATCATCGGCGATGTCGGCCGTGTGCTGGAGGATCTGGTGCGACTGTGGCGGGCAACCGCCAAGGCCGACAAGAAGGCGCTTCACCCGTGGTGGGAGCAGATCGCCAAATGGGGCGCGCGCGATTCACTCGCCTACAAGATGAACCATGAGGTGATCATGCCGCAATATGCCGTCCAGCGGCTTTATGCGCTGACCAAAGACCTCGACACCTACATCACCACCGAGGTCGGCCAGCACCAGATGTGGGCGGCGCAGCACTATCATTTCGAGAAGCCGAACCGCTGGATGACCTCCGGCGGGCTGGGCACGATGGGCTACGGCCTGCCGGCCGCGCTCGGCGTGCAGATCGCGCACCCGGATGCGCTGGTCATCGATATCGCCGGCGACGCCTCGGTGCAGATGACGATGCAGGAGATGAGTGCGGCGGTGCAGCACGAGGCGCCGATCAAGATCTTCATCCTCAACAACCAGTATATGGGCATGGTGCGGCAATGGCAGCAGCTGCTGCACGGCAACCGGCTGTCGCATTCCTATACCGAGGCGATGCCGGATTTCGTCAAGCTCGCCGAAGCCTATGGCGGCCACGGTATTCGCTGCGACAAGCCGGACGAGCTCGATGACGCCATCAAGGAGATGATCGCGGTCAAGAAGCCCGTCCTGTTCGATTGCCGCGTGGCGACGCTCGCCAACTGCTTCCCGATGATCCCGTCCGGCAAGGCGCATAACGAGATGCTGTTGCCTGACGAGGCGACCGACGAAGCTGTCGCCAACGCGATCGACGCCAAGGGCAGGGAGCTGGTGTAGCCTGGTTCGAGAAAGCTATGCGAAAACAGCAGATTAGCGTAAAAGTTTGAAATCGAGATTCATGTCATGAACGCACAGTTGCAACCGACCGGCTCCGCCTATTTCATCGCCAAGGAGACGGAAAAACCAGAGAACCACACGCTTTCGGTCCTCGTCGACAACGAGCCGGGCGTGCTTGCCCGGGTCATCGGCCTGTTCTCCGGACGTGGCTACAACATCGAGAGCCTGACGGTCTCGGAAACCGAGCACGAAAAGCACCTGTCGCGCATCACCATCGTGACGCGCGGCACGCCGCACGTGCTGGAGCAGATCAAGCACCAGCTCGAGCGCATCGTGCCGGTGCATCGTGTCGTCGATCTCACCGTGCGATCGCAGGAATTCGGACAGGAGCGGCCACTGGAGCGGGAGCTCGCGCTGGTCAAGGTCGCCGGCACCGGCGAATCCCGCGTCGAGGCGCTCAGGCTCGCCGATGCATTCCGCGCCAGCGTCATCGACGCCAACACCGAGCATTTCATCTTCGAGATCACCGGTAAGGGTTCGAAGCTCGATCAGTTTATCGCCATCATGAAGCCGCTCGGGCTGGTCGAAATCTGCCGTACCGGAGTGGCGGCGATGAACCGCGGCCCGCAAGGGATGTAGTCATCCAGCTTGGCTCTATCTCGTCGCTTTGCCACCGATCGCATTGAATAGGGGAACGGCATGACATTCGACGCATTCTTCGCCTTGCTGGTCTATGCCTTCGTGACCTCGATCACGCCGGGTCCGAACAATTTCATGCTTTTGGCCTCGGGTGTGAATTTCGGCTTGGTCAAGACCGTGCCACACATGCTCGGCATCGGCTTCGGCTTCCTCGTGCTGTTGCTTGCCGTAGGCTTCGGGCTTGGGGCCGTGTTGACGGCCTTTCCGGTGCTGCATACCGGGTTGAAGATCGCCGGCGGCCTCTACCTGCTTTATCTCGCCTGGAAGATCGCCATGTCGCGCTCGCTCGGCGGCGAAGGCGAGGCGAAGGGCCAGCCGATGCGCTTCATCGAGGCTGCGGCTTTCCAGTGGGTCAATCCTAAGGCCTGGGTGATGGCGATTACGGCCATGGCCGTCTATACCAATCCGGAACGCCCGTTTGTGTCCGTGGTGCTGATCGCGGCCGCTTTCGCCGTCGTCATGCTGCCGAGCATTTCGACTTGGGCCGGTTTCGGCATGGCGCTGCGCGGTTTTCTGGCTGATGCGGTGCGGCTCAAATGGTTCAACATCGCCATGGGCGTGATGCTTGCGGCGACGCTGTGGCCGATGCTGCGTTAGCTGCCGTTTTATTGTGCACTGCACATTAAATCTTCGTAATGACGGCTTTTGGCCCTTTTTCGCCTTCGGCATCCTCTATTATCTGGCAAAAGCGCGGCAAGAGGCTGCGAGTTGAGCTAGACTGCGGCCACCGGATAGCGGCGTGTCGGATCGAGAGGCCTTTTGTCGATGCGCGGAAAGATCGTATTTGCGGTGATTGCTGCAGCCTGCGTTGCCGCGGCGGCGTGGCTTTATCATTCGCCCACCGCAATGAGCGGTCTTCAGCAGATGCTGTCGGCGAAGCAGACGACGGCGGCGGCGGACAAGCCCGCTGCAGCGGCAAATGCCGCGCGTTCGACTTCGGTGGTTGCCGCCACCGCCTCGACGGCCGATTTCCCGGTCCGGCGCTATGCCATCGGCTTTGTGTCCTCTCCCGCCGTGGTCAGCATCAACGCACGGGTCTCGAGCCAGATCGTCGCAATCGCGGTCAAGGACGGACAGATGGTGAAGGCCGGCGACCTTCTGTTCTCGCTGGACGATCGCTCATTGAAGGCCCAATTGGCACGCGATCAGGCGACGCTCGCAAAAGACCAGGCGCTGCTTGCCAGCGCCACGGCCGATCTTCAGCGCGCCAAAAATCTCGTCGCCAGGCAGGCCGGAACACAGCAGACCTATGATCAGGCCGTCGCGGCGCAGAAATCCGCCGCGGCCACTGTCGACGCCGATAAGGCGACGATCGATGCGGACGAGGTCCAGCTTGGCTTTGCCACGATCAAAGCGCCGATTTCCGGCAGGCTTGGCGCGGTCAGCGTCGCGGTGGGCGACCTCGTCACCACCAGCAACGGCAGCAGCACGTCGACGCCGCTGGTGACGATCACGCAGGTCGACCCGCTGCAGGTGAACTTCAATCTTCCGGAAAGCGATCTTGCCTTACTGCACAAGGCCCTGGCGGCGCCGCAGCAAGGCGCGGTGACGCTGACCAAGGACGGCGACCCGAAGCCGATCGGCAAGGGAACGCTGGATTTCGTCGATTCCAGCGTGGACACGGCATCCGGCACGATCGCAACGCGGGCCAGCGTGCCCAACGCCGATCTTTCGCTGTGGCCGGGCCAATATGTAAATGTCGTGCTCGATGCCGGCATCATGCCGCAAATGACGTCCGTTCCGACGGTCGCCGTCCAGCCCAGCCAGAAGGGGCCGTTCGTCTATGTGATCAAGCCGGACAACACCGTTGAAATGCGGCCCGTGCAGGTCGCGCTGACAGAAGGCGCCAACACCGCGATCAGCCAAGGATTGGAAAGCGGCGAGCGTGTCGTCGTCGAAGGCCAGACCAAGCTGAAAAACGGCGCGGCGGTGCGCGAAGGCAAGGCCTCGACCGGTACCGACGACCAAGCGACTCCGAAGGTCGCGGAGGCCGACAGGACGGGCGGAACACAGCCATGATTTCCGAATTCTGCATCCGCAGGCCCGTCGCCACGCTGCTCATGTCGTTCGCCTTGGTTCTGGGCGGGCTATTTGCTTACAAATTCCTGCCGGTCGCGGCGCTGCCAAGCGCGGAATTTCCGGTTGTCAACGTCTCGGCCTCGCTGCCTGGGGCCTCGCCGGAAACCATGGCGACCTCGGTGGCAACGCCGCTGATCAAGCAGTTTGCCACTATCGCCGGCATCGATTCGATCTCGACGACCAATTCGCTCGGCACGACCTCGATCGCCATTCAGTTCGTGCTCAACCGCGACATCGATGCAGCCGCCGCCGATGTGCAGGCGGCGATCGCACGCACGCAACGACAATTGCCGCCGGAGATGACCAGCCCGCCGAGCTATCGCAAGGTCAATCCAGCCGACGCGCCGATCCTGCTGATGTCGCTGGTCAGCGACACCATTCCGCTGACCGATCTCGATGCCTTTGCCGAGAATGTGATTTCGCCGTCGCTGTCGACGATCGACGGCGTTGCGCAGGTTTCGATCTACGGCCAACAGAAATATGCCGTCCGCGTCCAGATCGATCCGACGGCGCTCGCCGCACGCGGCATCTCGATCGACCAGCTGCAGACGGCCATTGCCTCGGCCAACAGCAACACGCCGCTCGGTGTGCTCAAGAACAACAAACAGCAGCTGACCATCACGGCGAACACGCAGCTGACCAACGCGGCGGGATTCTCCAACATCATCATCGCCACCAAGAACGGCCATCCGGTGCGGCTCGGCGAGGTGACCCGCGTCATCGATTCGGTCGAGACCACGACGACGGCAAGCTGGTACGACGGCACCCGCGCTATCATCATGGCGGTGCAGCGCCAGCCGGATGCCAACACCGTCGACGTCGTCGACCGCGTCAAGGCGATGCTGCCTTCCTTCGAGGGTCAGATGCCGGCGGCGGCGAGCATCCAGTTGCTGAACGATCGCTCGACATCGATCCGCGAGGCGGTCGACGACGTGCAGTTCACGCTGCTACTCACCATCGCGCTGGTGGTGATGGTGATCTTCCTGTTCCTGCGCCGGGTGACGGCGACGGTGATCCCGGCCGTGGCGGTGCCGATTTCGCTCATCGCCACTCTGGGCGTGATGTACCTATTCGGCTTTTCCATCGACAACATCTCGCTGATGGGACTGACGCTGGCGGTTGGCCTTGTCGTCGACGACGCCATTGTGATGCTGGAAAATATCTTTCGGCATATGGAGGAGGATGGGCTCTCGGCAATGGAGGCGTCGCTCAAGGGCGCCCGCGAAATCGGCTTCACCATCATATCGATCTCGATCTCGCTGGTCGCCGTGTTCATTCCCGTGCTTTTGATGGGCGGCGTGATCGGGCGCATCTTCAACGAATTCGCGGTGGTGGTGACGGTCGCCATCCTGGCGTCGATGTTCGTCTCGCTGACGCTGACGCCGATGCTGTGCTCGCGGCTGTTGTCGTTATCGAAAGCCGAGCAGAAAGCAGCGCACGGCGCGGACCATAGGCAAAACGTCTTCATGCGGGGCTATGACCGGCTGCTGACATTCTGCCTGCGCCACAATTTCCTGGTTTTCCTTGTCTTCCTGGTAACCGCCGGGCTGTCGGTGTGGCTGATCCAGATCTCGCCGAAGGGCTTCTTCCCGCAGGAGGATATCGGCCAGGTCTCGGTGACGACCATCGCGCGCCAGGACATCTCCTTCGACGCCATGGTCAAGTTGCAGGGGCAAGTGGCTGATGTCTTCTCCCATTCGCCCTATGTCGCGCATGTCGGCTGGTCGGCGGGCAGTGGAAACAATGCGCTCAACCAAGGCCAGCTGTTTGTACAGCTGAAAGACAAGGACCAGCGCCCCAATATCGACAAGGTGCTTGCGGATCTGCGGCGCCAGCTTGCCAATGTGTCCGGAATCGAAACCTACATGCAACCGGTGCAGAACCTGCGGCTCGGCGCGCGCGCTTCGGCGAGTGCCTACCAGCTTGCCGTGCAGGGCCTCGATACCGGCCTGACGAACGTCTGGGCGCAAAAGTTGACGGACGCGATGGCTGCCGATCATGGCGCCTTCACCGATGTCACCAATGACCTGCAGAACAACGCGTTGCAGGCGACGCTGGTGATCGACCGCGACAAGGCAGCGACGCTTGGCGTCGATACCGACACGTTGCGCTCCAGCCTCTATGGCGGTTTCGGCACCCAGCAGGTGTCGACCATCTTCGGTTCGGCCGACAGCTATAAAGTGGTCATGGAACTCGACCCGAAGATCGAGTGGTCGCCCGAACGGATGCTGGCGATCAAGGTAAGGACGGTCAGCGGCAGCCTGGTGCCGCTCGGTGCGTTCGCCCGTGTCGATCGGACCGCCGGCGCTTTGACCGTCAATCAGCTCGGCCAGCTTCCGGCAGTGACCATTTCCTACAATCTGCCGCAAGGCGTGGCCCTCGGCGACAGCGTGAGCCACATCAATGCGCTGAAGGACAAGATCGGCATGCCGCCGACGATCTCGACCGCCTTCTCGGGCACGGCGAAGACGTTCCAGGATTCGCTTTCCAACCAGGGGCTGCTGATCGGCGGCGCGATCCTGACCATCTATATCGTGCTCGGCATGCTCTATGAGAGCTTTATCCATCCGCTTACCATCCTGACCGGGCTTCCATCGGCGGTGCTCGGCGCGCTGGTGGCGTTGCGGCTGGCGGGGATGGATCTGTCGGTGATCGCGGTGATCGGCATCCTGATGCTGATCGGCATCGTCAAGAAGAACGGCATCATGATGATCGACGTGGCGCTGGAACTCAGGCGCGAGGGGATGTCGCCTGTCGAATCCATCCACAAGGCCTGCCTGATGCGCTTCCGGCCGATCATGATGACTACGCTTGCCGCGCTGATGGGTACCATCCCGATCGCGCTCGGCACCGGCGCCAGCGCGGAATTGCGCCAGCCTCTCGGCGTGGCGGTGGTCGGCGGCCTTGTCGCCTCGCAGGCACTGACGCTGTTCGTCACGCCCGTCATCTACGTCTACATGGAGCATTTTTCCGGCTGGCTCGTCAGCGTATGGGCGGGGCACCGGGGCGAGCCGAGCCCGGTCGAGGCGGTCGACCAGCCGTCACTGTTCGACGACGAGGAAGAACCGGTGCCGCAGAAGGCGGCAGCCGAATAGCACTGGCCCAAGCCGTGGTGCTTGCGGCCGGAGGTCCGCGATCGTAATTTGATGCCATGCTGCACAATCACGACCACGACAACGAGCTTGATGCTTTTGCGGCGCGTGTGCGCGCACTGGAGACGATTCTCACCCGCAAGGGGCTGATCGATCCAGCGGCGATCGACGTCATCGTCGATACCTACGAAACCAAGGTCGGGCCGCGCAACGGCGCAAAGGTGGTGGCGAAGGCCTGGGTTGATCCCGGGTTTGCCGCATGGCTGAAGCGTGATGCGACGGCGGCCATCGAATCGCTCGGCCACACCGGCCGGCAAGGCGAACACATGCAGGCGGTGTTCAACACGGCCGACACGCACAACCTCGTCGTCTGCACGCTATGCTCCTGCTATCCATGGTCGGTGCTCGGCCTGCCGCCGGTCTGGTACAAGGCGCCGCCCTACCGTTCGCGCGCGGTGATCGATCCGCGCGGCGTGCTCGACGAATTCGGGCTGACCTTGCCGGCGACGACGGCAATCCGGGTGTGGGATTCGACCGCCGAGCTGCGCTATCTGGTGGTGCCGATGCGGCCCAGGGACACAGAGGGCTGGGATGAGGCACGGCTCGCCGATCTGGTGACGCGCGATGCCATGATCGGCACGGCGCTGGCGCGGGAACCGGCATGAACGGGCCGCAGGATCTCGGCGGCCAGATGGGTTTCGGGCCGGTCGCGCCTGAACAGGACGAACCCTATTTCCATGCCGATTGGGAAAGGCGGGCGCTGGGCGTGACGTTGTGCGCCGGCGCCATGGGCGCCTGGACCATCGACGAGAGCCGGCACGCGCGGGAATCGCTGCACCCGGCCGACTACTATGCGTCGAGTTATTATGAAATCTGGATCAAGGCGCTGGAGGTGTTACTCAAACGCCATGGTTTCGTCAGCGACCGCGATCTGGCCAGGGGCGATGCGGTCGACCCGGCAGCGACACCCAAGCGGGTCCTGAAGGCGCAAGACGTTTCGGCGGTGCTGGCCAAGGGCGGGCCTTGCGACCGGCCGCTCGCCGTCCCGCCGCGATTCAAGGCAGGCGACCTCGTGCGAACCAAGAACTTTCATCCGACCGGCCACACCAGGCTGCCGCGTTACGCGCGCGGCAAGCGAGGCGTCATCGAGGCCATGCGTGACGGCTTTGTCTTTCCCGACACCAATGCGCACGGCCAGGGCGAAAACCCGCAATGGGTCTATACGGTGGCTTTCACCGGCAGCGAAATCTGGGGCGAGGGCGCCGACCCGAAACTTGTCGTGTCGATCGATGCCTGGGAGAGCTACCTTGAACCGGCGTGAGACGAACTCAGCCGCCGTGCTGCCCGCCGGTGTCGAGGCGCCGGTCTTCGCCGAGCCGTGGCAAGCAGAGGCCTTCGCCATGACGGTGGCGCTACACGACAACGGGCTGTTTTCGTGGACCGAATGGGCGGACGCCTTATCGGCCGAGGTGAAGCGGCCGGGCGCCGCGAGCGACGGCCATGATTATTACGAGCACTGGCTGGCGGCGCTGGAGAATTTGCTGTCGACCAAAGGCGTTGCCGGTAGAAACGATGTCGACAGCCTTGCTGCTGCCTGGGAACGCGCCGCGCATGCTACGCCGCATGGCAAGCCGATCCTGCTGGAGAACGACCCACAGCGGGCTGGGTAAGCTGCCATCGCTCGGCGTTGTTCTCTTTACGTTCCTGTTTGTCGCTGATAGCCTGATCCTGTCGCACCGGCGTGATTGCTGGCGATGAAATTGATGGTGACGGCAGTCACCTTGTCTTTCCCTCGCGAATCCGGTCTGTCGCGCTGATGGAATTTTCTCCTCAACAGGACGAGGCGCTGAAGGCGGTGGCCGGCTGGCTGAAAGCCGGCAAGCCGCAGCTGTTCCGGCTGTTCGGCTATGCCGGCACCGGCAAGACGACGCTGGCGCGCTATTTCGCCGAGCATGTCGACGGCCAGGTGCAGTTCGCCGCCTTTACCGGCAAGGCGGCGCAGGTGCTGCGTTCCAAGGGCGCGGTCAATGCCCGCACAATCCATTCGCTGATCTACCGGCCGAAAGGCGAGGAATCGGTAGCGGACGAGGTGACCGGCAAAACCTCGATGTCGCCGACCTTTTCGCTCAACCGGCAGAGCCCGATCTCGCGGGCCAAGCTCGTCGTCATCGACGAATGCTCGATGGTCGACGAGCAGCTTGGCCGCGATCTGATGAGCTTCGGCACGCCGATCCTGGTGCTTGGCGATCCCGGCCAGTTGCCGCCGATCTCCGGCGGCGGCTTCTTCACCGACCACGAACCGGACATTCTGCTCACCGAAATCCATCGCCAGGCGCGCGACAACCCGATCATCCGGCTTGCGCTCGATGTGCGCGAGGGCCGCGAGTTCATGCGCGGCGACTATGGCGCGGCGCAAGTGATCGGCAAGGAAGACGTCACCCAGGAATTGGTGCTGAAGGCGGACCAGGTGCTGGTCGGCACCAACCGCACGCGCCGTCGCTATAATCAGCGGCTGCGCGAGCTGAAGGGGTTCAACGCCGATTATCCGCAAGCCGGCGACAAGCTGGTCTGCCTGCGCAACGATCCAGCCAAGGGGCTGCTCAACGGCTCGCTGTGGAAGGTGATGACCTCGTCGCGCGAGACGGTCAAGCCCGGCATCAATCTGCTGGTCTCGCCGGAGGAAGACGATCCGGATCGCGGCGTCGCCAAGATCAAACTGCTCAAGGCGGCGTTCGAAGATCCGGACGCCGACATTCCCTGGCAGCAGAAGAAGCGCTTCGATGATTTCGATTATGGCTACGCACTGACCGTGCACAAGGCGCAGGGGTCGCAGTGGAACGAGATCGTGCTTTTCGACGAAAGCTGGGCATTCAAGGAAACCCGGCAGCGTTGGCTTTACACCGCCATCACGCGCGCGGCCGAACGGCTGACGATCGTCCGATAGGGCGGCCGTATCAGCGCTGGGCGATCGGTCTGGCGCCAAGCCATTCCCAGGCGGCGGTTTCGTCCTTAGCCTCGAAATGCCGGAGTTCGATAGGCAAAGAGGCTGGCAAGAAGGCTCTTGCCTCCGCTATCCAGTTCGGCTCACCGACCGCCGCGCAGCGGCCGATATGCTCCACCGCGTGAGCTATGCCCTGTTCGATCGTCTCGTCCGATACGTCGGTCCAGTCGACACCCTCATGATCGATCAGGCGCACCAGCACGTCGATTTTCGTGTGCAGCGCGTAGGCTGCCTCCAGCAATCCGAACAGGTTTTCGGCATCAGCCGCTGCGACATGGCCGACGACATCGATGGCGAAGAGGTCTTCGCGATCGGTATCGATGCGGCGGATCGCCGGCACGGCATCGAGAAAATTCAACAGGAAACTCCTTGCGCTCGATTTTCTTCGTTCCCCTGGAACACCTGAAACCCTCTGTCTGTTCCCCTTAAAGGCGCTATAGATGCGCGCCGAGATCAGCCTGGAACCGTGCAAATGCCTGCAAAGCTTTCCGTCAACCTCAATGCCATCGCCATGCTGCGCAACCGGCGGGACCTGCCGTGGCCAAGCGTGACGGGGCTCGGACGCATCGCCCTTGCCGCCGGTGCGCATGGGCTGACGGTGCACCCGCGACCCGACGAGCGGCACACCAGGCATTCCGATCTGCCTGAGATCAGGGCGCTGATCGACGACGAGTTCCCGAGTGCGGAATTCAACATCGAGGGCTATCCGACTGAGGAGTTCCTGGCGCTTGTGGAAAAGCATCAGCCGGAACAGGTGACGCTGGTGCCCGACGACCCGGTGCAGGCGACTTCCGACCATGGCTGGAACTTCGCCGCCGGGGCTGCGTTCCTGACACCGGTCGTCAAGCGCCTGAAGAAGGGAGGCTTTCGCGTATCGCTGTTTTCCGATCCGGACCCCGATGGCGTGAATGCCGCTCGCGACACCGGTGCCGACCGGATCGAACTCTATACGGGTCCATACGGCAGCTATCATTCCGATTCGGCAAAGGCGGCGAAGGAATTGGAGAAATTGGGAAAGACGGCGGATGCCGCTCTTGCTGCAGGGCTCCAGGTCAATGCCGGGCACGACCTTGTGGTCAGCAATTTGCCGGCACTGGCCAGGCGCATCCCAGCATTGGCCGAAGTGTCGATCGGACATGGGTTGACAGCCGATGCGTTGGAGTATGGCATGGCCGCAACGGTCAGGCGGTTTCTGAAGGCTTGTGGCTGGTAGAGAGAGGCGAGCCGATAGGCCGTGCGTTCCCGGCATGGCAGCGCGTCCGCACGTCTATGGGAGTGTCGTCCATGGCCCTTGCTCACGCCGGTAGCGAGGCAGAACCCATCGAGCAATCCAGCCACTCCACCGTCGAGCAGCACAGCACCAAGGTGCTGATGCTGGGCGCGCTGGGCGTGGTTTACGGCGATATCGGCACCAGCCCAATCTATGCATTTCGGGAAGCGCTGCACGCATCGTCGGGACCGGTAGCGCGCAACGACGTCCTTGGCGTGCTGTCGCTTATCGTCTGGGCGCTGACGATCATCGTCACGATAAAGTACGTCGCTTTCGTTCTCAGAGCCGACAACAAGGGCGAGGGCGGCACGCTGTCGCTGATGTCGCTTGCGCGCAGCGCTTATCCCAATGGAGCCAAGCTCATCCTGGGGATCGGGCTGTGCGGCGCGGCGCTGTTTTTCGGCGACGCCATCATAACGCCGGCCATCTCCGTGCTTTCGGCGGTCGAAGGCCTGGAAGTGGTGACCCCGACGCTGGAAACCTATGTGGTTCCGATCACGCTGGTCATCCTGGCAATGCTTTTTGCCGTGCAACGCTTTGGCACCGGCAGGGTGGCGGCCGTGTTCGGACCGGTGACGGCAGTGTGGTTCCTGGCGATCGGCGCCGCCGGGGTGTACCATCTGCTGGACGACCCGTCGGTCCTGCTGGCGATCAATCCCTATTACGCGGTCGCTTATCTGGCCAATACGCCCACCGGTGCCTTCGTCACGGTCGGGGCGGTGTTCCTGGCGGTCACCGGGGCCGAAGCCCTCTATGTCGACCTCGGTCATTTCGGGCGCAGGCCGATCGTGCTGGCATGGTTTTCCGTGGTGTTCCCTTGTCTGCTCCTCAACTATTTCGGACAAGGCGCGTTCGTTCTGGCCAACGGCGGCAAACCCACCAATCCATTCTTCCAGATGCTGCCTGATTGGGCGCTGATGCCCATGGTTGGGCTGGCCACGGCAGCGACCGTGATCGCCAGTCAGGCGGTGATCTCCGGCGCTTTCTCGCTGACCCGCCAGGCGGTGCAGCTCAATCTGCTTCCGCGCATCGAGGTGCAGCATACGTCCGAAATGCAATCCGGCCAGATCTACATGCCGCGCGTCAATCTGGTGGTTGCGCTGGGCGTGATGTTGCTGGTGGTCGGCTTTGGCGGTTCGAGTTCGCTGGCTTCCGCCTATGGCATTTCGGTGACTGGCGAAATGCTGATGACAACCATCCTGCTGTTTGTCGTGATGCGGTTCCGGTGGAAATGGCAGCTTGCACTGGCGGCGGCGCTCACACTGCTGTTTGGCACGATCGATACCGGATTTTTCCTCGCAAACATCGTCAAGATCCTCGAAGGCGGGTGGGTCTCGATAACAGTCGCTTGCGCCATGGGGCTGATCATGTCCACCTGGATCCGCGGCACCCGCTATTTGTTCGAAAAGACCCGCCGGAACGAGATTCCGCTCGATTTCCTTGCCGGCAATCTGCTGAAGAAGAAGCCGCATCTGGTGTCGGGCACCGCAGTGTTCCTGACCAGCGATCCGCTGAGCGCGCCGACGGCGCTGATGCACAGCCTCAAGCACTACAAGGTGCTGCACGAGCAGAATGTCATCCTTTCGGTGGTGACGGCACCGCAGCCGGTTGTGCCCGACAGCGAGCGCGTCAAGATGGAGACGGTCAACGAACTGTTCATGCGGGTGACGCTGACCTTCGGCTATATGGAGCAGCCCAACATCCCGCGTGCGCTGGCGATCTGCCGCAAGCAGGGCTGGAAGTTCGACATCATGACGACATCCTTCTTCCTGTCGCGGCGCTCGCTCAAGGCCTCGCCCAATTCCGGCATGCCGGTCTGGCAGGACAAGCTGTTCATCGGGCTGGCGCGCACGGCGGCCGATGCGACGGAATATTTCCAGATCCCGACCGGACGCGTGGTCGAGATCGGGACGCAGGTGGCTATTTAAAAACGTGTCCGTTGCGACATTCCAGGTAGTCTGCCGATGGGACTGGGTCTGCCAAGTCGTGGACGACTCGCAATATCGGGACGGAGCCATTACGTGACGGCACTTGATATTGCAGCGCAGCAAGCGTAGAGCACCGCCCGCTTATCGGAGTGTCGTCCATGGCCCTTGCCAATGCTGGTAACGAGGCAGAACCTGTCGAACAATCGAGCCATTCTGAGGTCGAGCAGCACAGCACCAAGGTGCTGATGCTGGGCGCACTCGGTGTGGTTTACGGCGATATAGGCACCAGCCCGATCTATGCATTCCGAGAGGCGTTGCATGCATCAGCCGGCGGCAACGTCGCCAACCGTGGCGACATCCTGGGCGTACTCTCGCTGATCATCTGGTCGCTGACGATCACCGTCACCATCAAATACATCATGTTCGTGCTTCGTGCCGACAATCGCGGCGAGGGCGGGGTGCTGTCGCTGATGGCGCTGGCGCGCAACAGTTTCCCGACGCGCTCGGCGGTGATCCTCGGCATCGGCATTGTCGGCGCGGCGCTTTTTTTCGGCGACGCAGTCATTACGCCGGCGATCTCGGTACTATCGGCGGTCGAAGGCATGAATGTCGTCACGCCGACATTCCAGCCCTATGTGGTGCCGCTGACGCTGGCCATCCTGGCGATCGTGTTTGCGGTACAGCGGTTCGGCACCGGCGGCGTAGGATTGGTGTTCGGGCCAGTCACGGCGCTGTGGTTCCTGGCCATCGGCCTTTCCGGCATTAACCACATCATCGCCGATCCGGAAATCCTGCTGGCGATCAGCCCGCATTACATCGTGTCGTTCCTGGTCAACTCGCCCGACGTCGCCTTCGTCACTGTTGGTGCGGTCTTCCTCGCCGTCACCGGCGCTGAGGCGCTCTATGCCGATCTCGGCCATTTCGGCCGCAAGCCGATCGTGCTCGCCTGGCTGGCAATTGTGTTCCCTTGTCTGTTGCTCAACTATGTCGGGCAAGGTGCCTTCGTGCTCGCAAATGGCGGTGTTGTCGGCCATCCCTTCTTTGAGATGAACCAGGGCTGGACGCTTATTCCGATGGTCGTGCTGGCGACGGCGGCGACCGTCATCGCCAGCCAGGCGGTGATCTCCGGCGCTTTCTCGCTGACCAGGCAGGCGGTGCAGCTCAACATGCTGCCGCGTTTCGTCATCCAGCACACGTCGGAAAAACAGTCGGGCCAGATCTATCTGCCGCGCATCAACCTGATGCTGGCGCTGGTGGTGATGTTGCTGGTGGTCGGCTTCGGCGAATCCAGCCGCCTGGCCTCGGCCTACGGTATTTCGGTGACCGGCAACATGCTGGTGACGAACATACTGCTTTTTGTTGTAATGACGCGCATCTGGAAATGGCCGCTCGGCGTCGCGGTCGCCTTGATGGCGGTGTTCGCCTTCGTCGATACCGGCTTCTTTGCAGCCAACATAGTCAAGGTGTTTGAAGGGGGCTGGTCCTCGCTTGCCATTGCCGCAGTTATTGTGCTGACCATGTGGACATGGATCCGCGGCACCCGCTATTTGTTCGAAAAGACCCGCCGGAACGAGATCCCGCTGGATTTCCTCGCCGGCAATCTGCTGAAGAAGAAGCCGCATCTGGTGTCGGGCACCGCAGTGTTCCTGACCAGCGATCCGCTGAGTGCGCCGACGGCGCTGATGCACAGCCTCAAGCACTACAAGGTGCTGCACGAACAGAACGTCATCCTTTCGGTGGTGACGGCGCCGCAGCCTGTCGTGCCCGACAGCGAGCGCGTCAAGATGGAGACGGTCAACGAGCTGTTCATGCGGGTGACGCTGACCTTCGGCTACATGGAGCAGCCCAATATCCCGCGCGCGCTGGCGATCTGCCGCAAGCAGGGCTGGAAGTTCGACATCATGACGACATCCTTCTTCCTGTCGCGGCGCTCGCTCAAGGCATCGCCCAATTCCGGCATGCCGGTCTGGCAGGACAAGCTGTTCATCGGGCTGGCGCGCTCGGCGGCCGATGCGACGGAATATTTCCAAATCCCGACCGGACGGGTGGTCGAGATCGGGACGCAGGTGGCTATTTGAACAAGCGGCCATGCCCTTCGAAGGGCACGGCCATTTGTGAGGCTCAGTTCACCAGAGCCGCCTTGTTTGCTTCAAGAAATTCCTTCAGCGGCTGCGGCTTCCTGCCGGACAGAGTCTCGACCGCGTCGGTCACCATGCCGATCCGGCCGGAGCGGGTGTTGGTATCGAAGGAAACGATCACGGGCGCAAAAGCTTCGGGAACGCCGGCTGCCTTCAATCCCTCGGTCAGCGCTTCATCCGAAAGCTGGACAACGTCGATCGGCTTGCCGGTGACCTCGGTGACGAGGGCTGCAATCTCGGCCATCGTGTGGGCCTTGGGGCCGGTCAGCGTGTATGTCGTGCTTTCGGTTGCGCTCGAAGCGAGGCCGGCGGCAATCGCGGCAGCCATATCGTCGCGCGCGCCGTGGGCAATGCGGCCGTCTCCAGCGGACGTGTACCACTGCCCAGAGGCGATGGCGTGCGGCAGCGCCAGGAACAGGTTCTCCTGATACCAGCCGTTGCGGAAGATGGTGGAGGGGATACCGCTCGCCTTGATCGCCTGCTCGGTGCCGTGGTGATCGGGCGCAAACAGCACCGGCGATCCTGGCTCCGGATTGGGCATCGATGTGTAGAGCAGATGCGAAACACCCGCGCTTTTTGCGGCGGCGACCGCGGTCTCATGTTGCTTCAGGCGCTTGCCCGGAATGGCGAGCTCGTTTGTCGAAATGATCAGAACCCTGTCGGCGCCGGTAAATGCACTGGCCAACGATGCGGTGTCGTCGAAGTCGACCGTCCTGATGGTGACGCCTCGGGCTGCCAGATCGGCCAGATTTTCCGGATTGCGGGTAGCGGCGATGATGCGCTGAGGGGAGACCTTGAGCGTGTCAAGCAGATGATTGATGACGCCGCGGCCAAGCTGGCCGGAGGCGCCGGTGACGAGAAGGGTGTCGGTCATGAAAGGTCCTGACGTTGCGCCGGAGCGGCGGGTGCATATGTTAGTCTCAAAAAGAGACCAGCACTAAAATAGGAATTGACCCATCCTCGTAAAGAAGGCAGTTTTGCGGGAGGTAGGCACAGCCAGGGAACCAGCCATGGACGGCAAGATCGTCAATCTGAGATCGAAGCTCGAGATCTACAAAGCAGGCAGCGGTGGCGGAAACCTTGCGGATTGCCCGGTTCGCGACGTGATCCAGGGCATAAGCAACAAATGGAGTTCGCTGCTGATGGAGGCCTTGGCCGAGAAGCCGTACCGCTTTGGCGAGTTGCGGCGCCTCGTGCCCGATATTTCACAGCGCATGCTCACCCAGACGCTGCACGATCTGAAGCGCGACGGCTATGTGCATCGCGAGGTTTTTCCGACCAAACCGCCGAGCGTTGAATACAGCCTCACCGATCTCGGGCGCTCGATGTTTGGACCCTTGCACCAGCTGATCCAATGGGCCGAGCTCAATCACGGCGCTGTACGCGAGGCGCGGAAGGTTTTCGATGCTGCCGAAGGCTGAGTCTCAAGGCCGAGACAGCGGCTTGATTTAGCGACAACGCTGAAGGATTGTCCGGCCTGGGTCGGGTCGGGCAAATGGGCAATTCTCTGGACATCGCGATTGCCGGCGCGGCGATCAGTTACGCGCTCATCGGAACGGACGTATCGATACTGCGCTGGAGGCTTGCGTCCGCGACAGGCTGGTGGCCAGTGGCAAGCATTCCGCCGGAAACGAATATCCTTGCCTCGATGATTACAGGCACTGTGATCAATCCATTCAAGCCGATCGGGCTTGCGGAAGCCCGGTGGCCGGATCGTTTCGGCGGATGATTTCCGAAAGGTGCGAGCCCTTCGCCTGTAGGAATGTATGGAGGCGTTGCGGATAATCGGGAGCGACCGCGTCCTTCACGGATGGGCGTTTGCGCAACGCCTCGCGCCACACCTGGACATGCGGCTTTCCGTCCAGGATGCCGAAATCGCCGATCCGGTCGAAGACGTCGAAATAGCGGAAAATCGGCCCGTAGACCGCGTCGACCAGTGAAAAGCGCTTACCGGCGAACCACGGCCCAACCGCGCCATTCGCCAGTTCCACTTCCAGGCGATCGAACATCGCCGATAGCGCCTCGCTTTCGGCGAGCAACGCGGCTTCCGTAGGCGCTGAATAGAAGCGGCCGATGGCATTGAGGATTGCCGAGCCAAACTCGATCCAGGCGCGATGTCGGGCACGGGCATAGGGATCGGTGGGATGCAGCGGATTGGGCTGGGTTTCCTCGAGGAATTCGAGGATGACGAGCGATTCGAAGATCACCGTTTCCTGGCCGTCATGCTCAACGCGAAGCAGCGGCACCTTGCCGAGCGGCGATATCGCCTTGAACCAGGCAGGCTTGTTGGCGAGATCGACGGCGATGCGCTCGAACGGCACGCCCTTTTCGCGAAGCGAAATCGCCGCGCGCTGCACATAGGGACAAAGATGGTGGCTGACGAGGATGAACTTGTCGGTCATCTCACTCTCCCCAGACATAGTTCAAGGCGCCGTTCTCGACGCGGGTGGAGAGGAACATCAGGCGGGAGCCCTTCGGCGCTGGGCCTTCGAGGCGATCACCGTTCGCCATGTCGAACGAGGCGCCGTGCCATTGGCAGACGAGCTTGCCGTCCTTGCAGTCGAGCGGGCCACCGAAGTGCAGGCAGACGTTGGCGGCGGCGCGGATACGCTCGCCGCTGCGGTAGACATGGACCTCGCGGCCGAAAAACGGAGCGATCAGGCTGCCTGTTTCCGGAATGTCGGCGGTCCTGCAGATTTCATGCTTCATCGGAATTGCCTTTCATGATTGATGCGATTGCATCTATATAGATGCATTTGCATCGATCGTCAAGCTTGATGCAGTTGCATCTATCGCCTACGATGTAATCATGACCGGGATTCCTTCACCTCCAGCAATCAAAGCCTGGGCCCGCCTGATGCGGGTTTCGCGCCAGTTGTTGGAAAGTGCCGAGGACGCGCTGAAGGACAGTGGCCTGCCGCCGCTTGCCTGGTACGACGTGCTGCATGAGCTTGCCGAGGCGGGCGAGGGCGGATTGCGGCCGTTCCAACTCACCGAGCGCACCCTGTTTGCGCAATACAACATCTCGCGGCTGCTGGCGCGGCTCGAAGCCGACGGGCAGGTCGAGAAGCTTCCAGTTGCCGATGACGGCCGCGGGCAAACCATCCGCATCACCGGCAAGGGGCGCGAGACGCGCCGCCGCATGTGGGTCGTCTACGGCCGCTCGATATCGGAGTTGGTCGGCTCCCAGCTTTCCAACGATGATCTGGACACGCTGTCGGCTCTGCTTGGGCGCCTGCGAGATCCGCCCGCCCTGGCGTGACACGCCTTCGTGCCGAAGATGGCGCGGATCTGCGAGGTCAGGCACTGCCCCAAAGGAATGCCAATGTCGCCAGAACCCCAAGCCCGACGCGGACCAGATGCAGATTGCCCCATTTGACGATCATTGTCCGAGCCTCAGGATTGACGGTGTTAGCGTCCATCACCTCCAGCAGCCGATTTGCCGGCATCATCACCAGCAGCGTCCATGGCCAAGGCAGGATGATCAGCACGGCGCCGGCCAGATAAGCGAGATTGCCGGTCTGCCACCACGCGACGAGGCCCAGAATACAGGCGATGACGGCGATCGAGGCCTGCATGGCGGCGCCGCGCTTGTAGGAAGGCTGCCATTCCTGCAGCAATGCCTTGTCATCGAGGCGAAGCCGCGCCGGCTGTTCGGCGACGCTGACGTAGATAGCCGCGCCTGCAAACACAGCGGCAACGGTCAAGGCAAGCAATCCGGCGAGCATGATCCGTGTCTCCCGTAATGCCCCGCATGGAGCAAGCTACAGAAATAAAGGCTTGCGCCGGGTCGGGCAATACGCCATAAAGCCGAACCGTAACGTACGGTACGCTGTTGAGTTCGTATCTGAACTGCGGGTGAGTTCGCCTCCTGAGGAAAGACTGTGTTGCACGCTGTGACCGACATCGACACCAGCGAGACGCTGACAGAGCGGCAGAAGGCCGTGCTCGACGCCGCCCTTCGCCTGCTGGTCGAAGAGGGCGATCAGTTGACCATGACCGCCGTGGCGCGGCGGGCGAGCTGCTCGAAGGAGACGCTCTACAAATGGTTCGGCGATCGCGACGGGCTGTTGACGGCAACGGTGCAATGGCAGGCGTCCAAGGTGCGGGTAGTGCCGGTCGACCGCAAGGGACTCGATCTTGCCTCGCTGACGGCGAGCCTCGAACGCTTCGCTTCGGACTGGCTCAGGGTAATTTCGAGCGACACCTCGATCGCGCTGAACCGGGTGGCGGTCGGCCATGCTAGTTCGGGGAAGGACGATCTCGGCGCCATCGTGCTGGAGAACGGCCGCTTCGCGCTGGCCAGGCGGCTGAAGCCGGTGCTGGAGGCAGGCAAGGAAGCTGGTTTCCTCGAGTTTTCCGACGCTGAGATGGCTTTCCGCACCTTTTTCGGGCTGGTCGCCCGCGACGTGCAGATCCGCCTGCTGCTCGGCGACCGGCTGGAATTGACTGATGCGGCGATCGGCGGCGATGCCGTCCGGGCGACGCAGCAGTTTCTCGCTCTTTACGGGGCAAAAACCGGGCCGCAGGGCCTCTGAATTCAAAACGGGAAGGAAGAAAAATGCGTGTCTATTACGATCGCGACGCCGATCTCAACCTGATCAAAGGCAAGAAGGTTGCCATCATCGGCTATGGCAGCCAGGGCAGGGCGCATGCGCTCAACCTCAAGGATTCCGGCGTCAAGGATATCGCCATTGGCCTCAAGGCCGGCTCGGCGACCGCGAAGAAGGTCGAGGCCGACGGGCTCAAGGTGATGAGTGTGGCCGATGCCGCCAAATGGGCCGACCTGATGATGATGGCGACGCCCGACGAGCTGCAGGCCGACATCTACAGATCAGAGATCGCGCCGAACATCCGCGACGGCGCGGCGATCGCCTTCGCCCACGGCCTCAACGTGCATTTTGGCCTGATCGAGCCAAAAGCCTCGGTCGACGTCGTCATGATCGCGCCAAAGGGCCCGGGCCACACGGTGCGCGGCGAATACCAGAAGGGCGGCGGCGTGCCGTGCCTGGTCGCGGTCAACCAGGACGCTTCGGGCAATGCGCTCGATTTGGCGCTCTCCTACGCCTGCGGCGTCGGCGGTGGCCGTTCGGGCATCATCGAGACCAATTTCCGCGAGGAGTGCGAGACCGACCTGTTCGGCGAGCAGGTGGTGTTGTGCGGCGGTCTGGTCGAGTTGATCCGCGCCGGTTTCGAGACACTGGTGGAAGCGGGCTATGCGCCGGAAATGGCCTATTTCGAGTGCCTGCACGAGGTCAAGCTAATCGTCGACCTGATCTATGAAGGCGGCATCGCCAACATGAACTATTCGATCTCGAACACCGCCGAATGGGGCGAATACGTCTCGGGTCCGCGCATCATCACCGCCGAGACCAAGGCCGAGATGAAGCGCGTGCTCAAGGACATCCAGACCGGCAAGTTCACCTCGGAATGGATGCAGGAATACCGCGCCGGCATGTCGCGCTTCAAGGGCATCCGCCGCAACAACGACAGCCACCAGATCGAGGAAGTCGGCGCCAAGCTGCGCGCGATGATGCCGTGGATTTCCAAGAACAAGCTGGTCGACAAGGCCAAGAACTGAAGGAAATCCACGTTCGTTTCGTTACGCGCCCTCGGGCTTCGCCCTGCGGGCGCGTGGGAATTTCCAGGACCAAGCTGGTCGACAAGGCCAAGAACTGATCGCAATTTCATTGTCGATCAAGAAAGCCGGCGGAGCGATCCGCCGGCCTTTTTGCGTTGATTTCTCAGCAGGCGCGCTATTCCCGCTGTCGTGGTATGCGTGTGCAGGGTATGGCACAAAATGGCCAAGGGGGTGAGCGTTGGAACTCAAATTTCTGTTGGTCGGGTTTGCCTGCGCGGTTGCCGGCATGCTGTCCCTCGTCACCTTGCTGAAGTGGTGGGAGGTGAGGGCGGTCAGCCGCTGGTCTCCGACGCCGGGAAAGATCATCTCGTCGCGGGTCGAGGCTCGCGAGGTGACCAGTTCGGGATCCGGTTCGGACAGCAGAGGGTCGACCGAGATGCGCAACTTCCCGGCGATCACCTTCGAATACAAGGTGAACGGCAAGAAGTTTCGCAGTTCGCACTACAGCGTGCAGGAGAACCTTGGAAACTTTGCGGTGGCGGAAACCCTTGCGAAATTTCCAAACGGGGCCGGCGTAACCGTCTTCTACAATCCGGCCGATCCAGCCAAGGCCGTGATCGAACGCACCATGCCCGACGGTTCCTTCAAATTCATGGTCCAGCTTTCGGCCGGGTTGGTGGTTGGCGCGCTGGTATTGGTCTTCTCCGTTGGCGGCGTCCTGGAAGCGATCCGGCCGTTTTTGCCCAAGCCGCAGAACCTCGGCGCCGCGGCCCTGCTGCTTTTCATGGGATTGTTTGTCCTGCGCATGGGCTTTGCCCAGAAGTCACTTGCGGAACAGGCGGCCAAATGGCCCATCACGGCAGGACGCATCGACGCCTCGGGCCTGCAGAAATTCGAGACCCGCGACAGGTCCGGAGGCGGCTATCGGCCTTGGCACACAGTTTTCAAATCCCGCATCGTCTACAGCTATAGCGTTGCCGGCCAGCGCTACGCCGCCGATCGCATCGCTTTCGGCGCAAACGTGACGGCGTCGCTGCCGAGCCTCGTCAGCGGTCAATCACAGCGCTACCTCGAGGGCGACAAGGTCGAGGTCTACTACGATCCCGCCAATCCGGCTGCAGCCGTTCTCGAATGCAGGGTGCGTGGGCTTTGGCTACTGTGGATCTGCGCCGCTGGCTTCCTTGGTGGAGCCGCGCTTCTGGTAGGCGTAATCTGAAGCTGCTGTTCTAGTCTAGATGCTGCATATCCAGCGGAAGAAGGCACCTGTCGTCAGCATCTGACAAGAACTCCGCTGTCGAAGCCAGGCCAGGTCAATCTCACCGTCGTGCCATTGCCAACGATATGGACGAGACGCGAGAACGGCTCTTCGATCGTGGGATCAGAACCGTAGCATTGGCTGGCCCGCGCCACCCAGCCCGTGGATATCTTGCGAAACGTTGCGTGTTCGCAGCCGAAAGCAGGAACCGACAGTGCCTCAGGGTACAATGTGTAAACAGTCTGGCGTTGAACATCCGGACGGCGGTACAGTTCGATCTGTCCCCGGACCATGTGCCCACATAGGGTTCCGTGGCAAAGGCGCTGCCGCACGAAAATGTTAAGATCGAAATGAGCATCAAGAGATTTCGCATCATCGATTTCTTTCTTTCGACCGGGCCTCGGGTCATGCTAAAGCATCGATGCTTAAACTTCACAATGCTGCTGCTCCAGGGACGCAAATGATCATCCGCAAAGCAGCAGCTATTTTTCTGAGCATGCTGAGCCTGTTGCAAGCAGCGAACGCGACAGAATGTTCGCTCAGCCACGCGACCTATCGCGAGCCGCGTTCGGGAGCGACGATACAGTTCCGGCCCATCGACCGCGAACCGGCCGCGCTGACGACAGAGGTCTTTTCGCTGATCGTGCCCAATACCCCCATTCGCCTGCCATCGGACATCACCTGGACCAATGGCAAGTACGCGTTTCCTGTGGGCACGATTCGGCACACCTGCACCGACGGCGATCGCGAGGCGGGTCTCGAGGACGGCACCGGGCTGTGCAGAGTGTGGGACGGGCAGGTCTATGCATTCAACGCAGGCGGTGCCGAGCAGTTGAGCTCTCGCGAAGCCTCGCCGGCACCGACAGGGTTGCTGTTGCCTGACTTCGGCGCGATGTTGACCGAATGGCCCGATTTCGCCAAAGCCAATCCCGATGGCTCGGCCTGGGATGCCTTTACCTTGACGGGTTGCAGCGATGAATAACAAGAGACTGCCGGCCTGCATCTGCGCCCTGCCGGTCCTTGTGGCCATGGCCACCGGGGCTCGTGCCGACCAAAGCAAGCCGTCGCGTCCGCCTGTCGACAAATGCACCTGGGAACGGCTCGCGGACAGGGATGTCGGGCTTGCTGCCTGGGTGCAGCGCTGCGACTTCGGTTTTCGCCAGATCCATTTCGAGCTTGGCGGCAATGCTCTTGCGATCAAATACAGTGATGGCGGACCGGCCGATCCCGTCGTCGAAGTCTTCGATATGCTGCCGGGCGAGGCCGCTGACGCTGCATTACAGCGCATATACTCGCAGAAGACCGAGAAGGCTGTCAGCACACGTTGCGTGCTCATGCCTTACGCCGAAGGGGTCACGCCCACGGGCATCCTGCGATATGTCTTCAGTCCCGGTGCCGTTTATCTCAGTGAATTGAAAGCCGTTGCCGACCCTGACGAGGTCGGCGAACCGCCGTGCGGCGAATGGGGTGAAGCCCCGGACGGCATTCAGTATTTCGAGGTGCAATCACCCGAACGGCGAAAGCTTCTATTCGTTCGCGTCGGCCAGGATGAGCCTTTGTTTGACGAGCAGACACTGCAAGTCCTGCCGCCCGGATAGCGCCGGGAGATATCAGCCGTAATGCCAACTTGGCTTTGGCTGGGTGCCGGTGAACATCACGCCGATGCGATCCTCGCGGCGCCAGCGGACCACGGCCTCGTAGGCAATGCCTTCGGTCGGAACATAGAGCAGGAACTCATCGGGCACGCGCGCGTCGATCGAGACCTTCAATTCGGCGCCGCCGGCATGCATGTTGCGCAGCGTGCATGTGACCTCGGAATTGGTCATGCCGGTCAGGATCGTCGCGCCCTTCAAGACGCGCTGCCGGCGTTTGTCCCTCTGTTCGTCCTCGGCCATTGCACGCAATCCAGCCATCTTCGCGTCTCGGGCGTTCTGATCGGGAGGATTATTAGACCTGCCTGATAAAAATAGCGTTATCACCAGTGAGACTGGGCGATTTTCGCGATTCCTGGCTGGAAGAAAAAGGCGCCGCGAAGCACGGCGCCGAATGATGCTTATTGTCGGCCTGCTCAGCTATAGGGCGAATAGCATTGCTGGCGCGGGCCGTTGTAGGGCTGGAACGTGTTGTCCCAGGCGCGGTACGACCGGTAGCGATTGTAACACCATTGGACATGCGCGCTGGACAGCCGCTGTGTCCGGTAATAGCGCCGCGGTGGCGGCGCGTCGTAGTAGTTGTAGTTGTTGTACAGGCTGCCAAGGCCGAGCCCCAGGCCCAAGCCAAGAATCGCGGCACCCGCACCACCATCATCATAGTAGCCGCCACGGTAATGGCGGCGATGATGGCGCCTACGCCAGTTGTCGTCCCAGCCGCCATTGTCCCAGTGTCTCGAAAAATGACGGCCGCGGAAATTGTTGGACCGCCATCTCCAATCATTGTCGCCGTGCCATTGCCGAAAGCCGCGATTGCGCCAACGCCAGATTTGCCTGTCGTTGCCGCCTGCCCAATCTTCACGAATTTGCACGATGTCGGCGGCATTGCCCGCCACCGGCAGCAGGGGTTTGGGCATCGGCCCGGCAAGCGAGGGGGCCGAGAGGCCGGCTATCAGACCGAGGCCCATCAGCCCGGATCTGACGGAAGATAAAAAGAGCGGTTTCATCGCACTCTCCTAAGATTCAGGCCCCACGCCCAGAATACCCAGGGAAGAGCCCATTCATGGAACTTTCCATCTGAACGGAGGATGAACAAAAAAGGTTCCATCAACCATGACGAGCGCGCGGTCAATCGGGGCCGCCTGGGTTCTACGCCCTTGTTTTCGAGCGCGCTTGCGGGCAAAGGTCAAAGCCATGTCGCTGCGCCTTGCCACATTCAACGTCGAAAACCTGATGAACAGGTTTGATTATTCCGGATACCGCAATCAGCTCAACGAAGATCGCACGCTGGCGCTTTTCGACATCCAGAGCGAGGCCGAATACAAGATGCTCGAGCAGGCGCGGGCGATCGCGCAGTCCGACGACACGCGGCAGTTGACGGCACTGGCGATCGCGGCCACCCGCGCCGACATCATCTGCATGCAGGAGGTCGACAATATCGAGGCGCTGAGGGCCTTCGAATATGGCTATCTGTTCAAGATGGTGGGGCAAGGTTACCGGCAGAAATACACCACCGCCGGCAATGATTCGCGCGGCATTGACGTCGCCGTGATGATGCGCAACGAGACCGCGCAGGGCCAGCCGATCGAATTCGTGCGTATGACCAGCTACGCCTATGTCACGTTCGAGCAATTCGGGCTGCACACGGCGGAATTGGCAGCGCTTGGACATCAGGCCAATGAACGCATCTTCCGGCGCGACTGCCTGGAAATCGATCTGACGGTGGCTGGCGCGCCGTTGACACTCTATCTCGTGCATTTCAAATCGATGGGCTCTCCCCGCAACGGCCTCGACGGCCGTGAAGCAACAATGCCGCTGCGCATCGCCGAGGCGCAAGCGGTGCGGCGGATCATTGAGGAGCGCTTCGGCAAGGACCATGCCGCCGACAAACGCTGGGCAATCTGCGGCGACATGAACGACTACCGGCAGCGCGTGAAGATTACCGGCGATGCCGTCGACGGCTATCGCTTCGAGGTCATCGACGAGACCCGGTCCTGCATCGACGTGCTCACTGCCGGCGGTTTTTGCGAAAACGCGGTCGAGCGGCGGCCGGAAATGGATCGCTGGACTTTCTATCACACGCGCGGACCGGAAGAGCGGCATCTCTGCCAGCTCGACTACATCCTTTTGTCGAGGGCGCTAGCCAGGCAGAACGCCACCGCCGTTCCCGATATCATCCGCAACGGCCAGCCCTGGCGGACCATATTTCCGGCGGGCCAGGAGGTCGAGCGCTTTCCACGCGCCGGGTGGGACCGGCCCAAGGCATCCGACCATTGCCCGGTAGCAATTGCCCTCGACATGGCGTGAGACACGCGTGAGTTTCGACCTGCCGCGCAACGTCATCCTGCCGGTCGATGCCATCGACGTCAGGCTCGATCCCGGCCCACATCCGTTCGAGCGCGATAATGCCGAGGCGATCGCCGCAAACTGGCGGCGTGAGACCGCAGCCAAGCCGGCGCTTTTTGACGGCACCGTGGTGCTGCTTTCCGCTCTCAGCTATCGCGACAATCGCCTCGTCGGCCGCTGCCATGCGGTGCGTTATTCGACCTTCATGCTTTGGCGCAGCAATAGGCAGGTGCCTGGCGCCGAACATGCCTACGCGCACGCCATGCTGGTCGCCGGCGACAACGCGTTGGTGGCGATCCGCATGGCGCCGCATACGGTCAATGCCGGGCGCGTCTACTTCGCCGCCGGTTCGTTCGAGCCAACCGATTTCCACGACGGCCTTGTCGACGTCGACTTCAACATGATCCGCGAGGTGCGGGAAGAGACCGGCCTCGACCTATCAGGCGCGGCACGCGGCAGGCACCATTACGCCCTGTCGACGGCAAGCGGCACGGTGATCTTTCGCCGCTACCGCGAGACGGCCTCCGCCGACGACCTGGCACAGCGGATCAGCGCTTTCGTCGCCGCCGAGTCAGAGTCTGAAATCGAAGGCCCCGTCATCATCCGCAATGCCGCCGATCTGCCGGACGGGCTGATGCCGCATATGAGACCGCTGATCGAATGGCACTTTGCGAGCGGCAAGGCTTCCGACTCTAACGTCGTAGCCTGCCTTCAATAGCCTTGCGGTCGTTGCGGGCGGCGACAAAATACAACAGCACGCCGAGACCCAGGAGCGCCCCCATCGCCGTTCCCATCGTCTGCCCAATTACCTGCTGGAAGTCAGCGGTGACGCGATCGGGATTCTCTATCCCATAAAGGATCAAATTCCACCAAAGCCCTGCCAAGGCGGCTTCGACGATCACAATCGCCAGAGCCAGTCGCGCTTTCTTGCTCATCCATTGTTCCCCCTTAGTCCCCAACAGCATTGTTATCATTGCAGAATGTGCTGCGACAAGGGCAGGTTGCATAAAAAATCGGCAGCGTCTGGAGGCGACACTTGCTGCAACGCCTACTCATGTCTCAGCGCGTCGATGGGGTTGAGCCGTGCGCCGCGCAGCGCCGGGAAGAAGCCGAACACCATTCCGATCAGCGCGGAGAAGCCGACCGCAAGCAGGATGACCGCCGGGCTTGGAGCAAACGGGATCGTCAGCGTCAGCGAGGCAAGACCGGCAAGCGCCAGGCCGATCAGGATGCCGATGATGCCGCCAAGCAGCGACAGCACGGTTGCCTCGACCAGGAACTGGATGAGGATATGCTTTTCGTGGGCGCCGATTGCGAGCCTGATGCCGATCTCGCGCGTGCGCTCGGTTACCGACACCAGCATGATGTTCATGATGCCGATGCCGCCGACGAGCAGGCTGACGCCGGCGACGGCGCCGAGCATGCCAGTCATGGTGGTGGTCGCGCTGGCCATGGCATCGGCGATCTGGGTCATGTCGCGGATCGAGAAATCATCGTCACGGTCGGGCGTGATGCGGCGTGTGTCGCGCAAAATGTCCTCGACGCGCTGCTGCAGCACCGTGGTCAGCGTACGGTCGTCGGCGGCGACATAGATCGAGTCGATGTCGCGATTACCGGCAATGCGACGCTGATAGGCGGCAAGCGGCATCAGCACGACATTGTCCTGGTCCTGGCCGAAGCCGGTATAGCCCTTCGGTTCGAGCAGGCCGATGATCTTGCAGGAGGTGCGGTTGACGCGGATGATCTCGCCTTCGGGATCGCCGGCGCCGAAGAACTGCTGGCGCACCGTCTCGCCGACGAGGCAGACGCCGGTGCCGGAGCGGGTTTCCGAATCGCTGAAGGGGCGGCCCGAGACCAGCTTCCAGTCGCGGGCATCGAGATAGGCGCTGTCGGTGCCGGTGACGCCCGAGGTCAGGCTTTCGGTGCCGAAAATGACGCGCACCTGCTTTTGCGACGCCGGCGAGATGGCGCGCGCGCCGTCCAGGTGCGCGACAAGCGCGGCGAAGTCCTTGTCGGCAAGAGGCCGGACCACCTGGTCGAGCCCTCCCGGGCCGCCGGGTCCGGCCGGCCGGCCGGAACGAATGACGAGCAGGTTGCTGCCGAGCTTGGAAATGTCGGACTTGACCTTCTCGGTGGTGCCCGAGCCGATGGTCAGCATGGCGATAACGGCGGCGACGCCGATGACGATGCCGAGCAACGTCAGGAACGAGCGCAGCACGTTGCGGCGGATGGAGCGGAGCGAGAGGCGAACGGTTTCCCAGATCATGGCTAGGCCATCTCGAGATTGGCTGTGTCCGAGGCGACATGGCCATCGAGGAAACGGATCGTGCGCTGCGCATAGCCGGCAACATCGGCTTCGTGCGTGACCATCGCGATGGTCAGGCCGAGCTCGGTATTCAACTGCGTCAGAAGCTCCATGATCTCGTGCGTGCGGGCGGTGTCGAGATTGCCGGTCGGTTCGTCGGCGACGAGCAGCGTCGGCCTGGTGACGATGGCGCGCGCGATCGCCACGCGCTGCTGCTGGCCGCCGGACAGCTCGGCCGGCGTATGATGCTCGCGGCCGATAAGGCCGACCTCGGCAAGTGCCTGCATGGCCAGGCCGCGGCGCTCGCGGGCACCGACGCCGCGATAGATCAGCGGCAGTTCGACATTCTCGGCCGCCGTGGTGCGCGGCAACAGATTATAGCCCTGGAAAACGAAGCCGACATAAAGATTGCGCAGCTGAGCACGTCGGTTGCGGTCGAGACGGCCGGCGTCGATGCCTTCGAAGCTGTAGGTCCCGGCCGTCGGCGTGTCGAGGCAGCCAATGATGTTCATGGCCGTCGATTTGCCCGAGCCGGACGGGCCCATGATGGCGACGAATTCGCCGCGCCTGATGGCGAGGTCGACGCCGGCCAGCGCATGCACCCGGGCTTCGCCCTGGCCATAGCTTTTGCAGACCTTGTCGAAGCCGATGAGGGTCGCGCCGGATGCCACGATCAGCTCCTCTGCTGCGAGGCGGTAATGACTTGCGCGCCTTCCTCGAGGCCGGAAACGATCTCGGTCAGGTCGCCATCTGTCGAGCCGACCTTGACGTTGACCGGATGCGGCCGCCCATTCTCCAGCACGTAGAGCGTGCGCGAGCCGTCGGTGGGCTTCGTCGCCGCCTGGCGCTGGCGGTTGCCTCCGGGGCGTCCCATGCGGCCAGTGAACAGGTCGGTGAGGCTCCAACCGCGCTCCGCCGTCTGCGCCGGCCGGTAGCGGAAGGCGATGGACGGCACGGTTAGCACGTTTTTGGCCTGCTTGGTGACGACCGAGACGGTGGCGGTCATGCCGGGCCGCAACAGAAGCTCGCTGTTGTCGACATCCAGCCTTGCATCGTAAGTGACGACGCCGTCGGTAGTGACCGAGGCATAGGAAATGTCGCGGATTTCGGCGTCGAATGGCCGTTCAGGGAAGGCATCGACGGTGAAGCGCGCATGCTGGCCGGGTTTGACGGCGCCGATATCAGCCTCGTCGACTGCGGCCTTCAGCTCCATGTTCTTCAGATCCGCTGCGATGACGAACAGCACCGGAGCCTGCAGCGACGAGGCGACCGTCTGGCCGGGATCGACCGAGCGCGTCAATATGATGCCGTCGATGGGAGCGTAGATGGTGCTCTTGGCAAGATCCGTCTGCTGCGCCTTGAGATCGGCATTGGCCATGGCGAGGTTGGCTCTGGCGATATCGAGCGCCGCCTTCGAGCGGTCGCGCGTGGCGGTTGCCGCTTCAAGCGACTGGTCCGTCGCCATGCCGCGCTTGGTCAATTGCGCCGCGCGCACCAGGCCCTTTTCGTTTTCGGCCAGGGTCACGGTGGCGTCCTCGACGCTCGCCGCCGCCGCCTTGGCGGAGGCCTGGGCGCGCTCGATCTGGACCTCCAGCTTGGCAGTGTCGAGCGCGGCCAGCACATCGCCCTTCTTCACCAGCTGGTTCTCGTTGACCGAGACCGAGCGGACGACGCCGGAGAGTTCGCTGGAAATATCGACCTGGGTGAGGGGCTGCAGCGTGCCAGTAGCCGAAACCGCGACCGTAAGATCGGCCATGGCAGCCAGTGTCGTGGTATACTCGATCTTGGCGGGCGAGCCCGCGTACCACTCATAGCCGGCAAAAGCCGCGGCGACGGCAAGCAGTGCGAACACTGCGTAAAGCCAACCGCGACGGCGTTTTGTCTTCAGGCCCTGGTGGTCAAGCCCGAGCGCCGTCTCGATGGCGGAAGTGGAATCCGTCTTTGGCAGATTGACAATCTGGTCCACGCCGGACCCCTATGTTCAGTGATGTCCCATCAGTGCACAAATCAGGCCTAATGGTTCAAAATTCAAATTAAATTTCGCTCATGTTGGGAATGAGGCAGAGGACTTACTGAAATGCAGAAGCGGAATTACTTGCTTTACGACGTATTCACCACCACCCGGCTGGCCGGCAATCCGCTGGCCGTGGTACTCGACTGCGACGGGCTGGACGTTGCGGCGATGCAGGCGGTGGCGCGCGAGTTCAACCTGTCCGAAACCGTCTTCGTGCTGCCGCCCGACAACCCGAAGCACCGGGCCCGCATCCGAATCTTCACGCCTGACTATGAAATGCCGTTCGCCGGCCACCCAACTGTCGGCTCGGCGATAGCGCTCGCCGAAATGGCGGGAGAGGCCGCCGGCATCTTCGTGCTCGAGGAGAATATCGGCCCGGTGCGCTGCGCTGTCAGCAAGCACGATGGTTCGACCTTCGCCGAGTTCGACCTGGCAAAACTGCCGGCGCAGCTGGAATTGTCGGCCGATCCCGAGGCCATCGGCGCGGCCCTTGGCCTTGGGCCGCACGAGATCGGCTTCGAGAACCACCGCGTTTCATTCTGGTCGGCGGGCGTGCCCTACGTGACCATCCCCGTCGCTAATCTGGAGGCGGCTGCCCGGATCAGGCTGGACAACCAGGCGTGGTCGGAACTGGCACCACGCAAAAGCGAATGGGCCTTCGCCAGCCCCTATGTCTATTGCCGCGAGACGGTGCACCACGACAGTGCCTTCCATGTCCGCATGATGGTGCCCGGCAATCCGTCCTACGAAGACCCGGCGACCGGCTCGGCGGCGGCCGCGTTCGCCGGCGCGATCATGCATTTCGACGGCCCGACCGACGGCGTTTCACAACTGTGGATCGAGCAGGGGCTGGAGATGGGCCGGCCTTCGCGCATTCGCCTCGAACTGAATGTCGAAGGTGGCAAACTGACGGCCGCCCGCATCGGCGGCCATGCGGTCAAGGTGGCGGAAGGCAGGCTTTTCATCTGACCATGTGCGGCACTTGGGCAATTTGTCGGTAAATGAATCGGCAGGGCTGGACATGGCGGATGTCGGCGGCTATATGCCCGCCAACGCCGGTTTTTCCGGCCGAGTGGGTGCGTAGCTCAGTTGGTAGAGCAGCTGACTCTTAATCAGCGGGTCCACAGTTCAATCCTGTGCGCACCCACCAAAGATTTGGTGGCAAGACCCTGGAACAGGGTGAGAACCTGGGCGCGAATTCCGCGCCTCACACCCAACATCGTACTTCCTCTGGCTTACTGCGCGGGCTTGCCGACGCTGGCCTTGAACTTGACCTTCATGGCGATCTGGCCAGTCACTCCTATTTGGGGGCCATTCACGCCGCTATCCTTCGAGTTAACGTTTGTGGTGACGTTGGTAATTTCGCAAGTGTCGGCAATGGTTTCGATCACCATCGCGCAACTGCCGGCTACAAGCTTGTAGAAGGAGCGCAGCGCTGCTTCCTGCTGCATGGCATGTCGTCGCCGTCCTTGACCGGAACGCTTATCGCCAGGCCCGACTGGATCCTGACGAATCCGTCTTCGCCCGCACGTCGGAGGCGGCCCGTGGCATCAAGCTCCTGGGAAGTTGCAGGCGCGGCCGCGCAGCAGAGCAGAACGGCCGTGATTGCGGTTTTCAAATACATCAGCTGAGCTCCATATGAGATGTCTCCGTCTCATGGGGCGATCAAGATGACGTTATTCTTTTTGCTCAATTACATTGAAGTTGACGGGTTTTACTTCTCCGAAACACCAGCCTCCGCAAAGCTTGCCATGCGGGCATGGCATTCCAATGCCGAGCGGACGATGTTGATGGCGAGGCAGGCGCCGGAGCCTTCGCCGAGACGCATGCCGAGATCGAGCAGGGGCGGCAGCCCGAGCGCCTCCAACAAGCGGCGATGGCCGGATTCGGCCGAGACATGGGCTGCCAGTGTGTGCGCGAGGCCGGCAGGATGCAATCTCGCCAATGGTGCCGCGGCGGCGGTGCAGACGAAGCCGTCGAGCAGCACCGGCACGCCGAGATGGCGCGCCGCCAGTGTTGCGCCCAAGATCGCCGCAAGCTCGCGCCCGCCGAGGGCTGCCGCTATCTTCAGGGGGTCGGCTAGCGCCGGGGCGTGGCGCTTGAGGCCGGCCTCGATGGCGACGATCTTGCGCACGAGGCCGGCATCGTCGATGCCGGTGCCGCGCCCAGTCCATCTTTCCGCGCCGCCACCGAACAGAGCGGTCGAGATGGCAGCCGCCGGGGTGGTGTTGCCGATGCCCATTTCGCCGAAGCAGACAAGATCGAGATCCCTGCTGATCGCGTCGTAGCCGGCCGAGATGGCGGCGAGGAAGGCTTCGTCGTCCATCGCCGGCTCTTGCGTGAAGTCGCCGGTCGGACGGTCGAGGTCGAGCGGGATGACGTCCAGATCCGCGCCGGCGATGCGGGCAAGCTGGTTGATGGCGGCACCGCCGCCGGCGAAATTCGCCACCATCTGCACGGTGACTTCCGACGGGAAGGCCGACACCCCTTGCGCGGTGACGCCGTGATTGCCGGCGAAGACGAAGACCTTGACGCGGTCGAGCTTTGGCATGTCGCGGGCCTGCCAGCGCGCCAGCCAGGCGGCTATTGTCTCCAGCCGGCCAAGGCTGCCTTGCGGCTTGGTCAGCGTGTCCTGGCGGCGGGCGACGGCATTGGCGGCGGCGTCGCTGCCATTGGGCAGGTCGAGGCAGGCGGCGCGCAGTTCATCGAGCGATTTGAAAGGCATGGGGGCAAAATCTCCGAAACAGAGTCAGGAAAGGGAAACGGAAGCGACGAGCAGGATTGCGATCTCGCCGAGCTGCTGGAGGGCGCCGACGGTGTCGCCGGTCTGGCCGCCGATCTGGCTGATGCACAGCGCGCGGAAGGCGGCAAACAAAATCGCAAGCAGGATGAGGGCGAAAACGGCGGCGCCGAACCCAAGCGCCAGCAGCGCGACCGCACCGAGGACGGCACCGATGCCAGCGGTTTCGGCGGTAACTGTGCCTGCTTCGGCCGAGAGGCCGTCGCTTCGGGCCGGCGGCAAAAGGTGCATGAAGGCGCCGAGCAGGCCGCGCGAGGCCGCTTGCGCGGCAATGACGGCCCAGAAGACATGAGCCGGGCCGGCGAATCCAGAGAGCACGCTCCAGCGGATCAGCAGCGAGATGCTGAGTGCGCAGGCGCCGTAGGCACCGATGCGGCTGTCGCGCATGATCTCCAGTTTCCTGTCGCGCGTCTCGCCGCCAAAGCCGTCGGCGACATCCGAAAGCCCGTCTTCATGCAGGCAGCCGGTGGCGAGCAGGATCGCGGCAAGGGTCAACGCTGCAGCAGGATCTCCGGCTAGGCCTAGCCTCGTGCCGACGGCGTAGACCAGGGCACCGGCCAGAGCGACGGCGAGACCGGCGACCGGTGCAGCCCAGATCGCAGCGGCAAGGCTGCGGCCACGAAACTCGGCTCTCGGCAACGGCAGCCGGGTGAAGAAGACGAGGCAAAGCGCGATGTCGTCGAGCAGCTGCCGTTGCGAGGGGATCTGGAGTTTGAGCATGATCTATTCTGAAAACCGGCTACCACTTTTCGGGATCATGCTCTCGCCCCTCGCAATGGCATGAAAGAACGTGCCGCTGACATTGCCGCGCCGGTAGCCCGACGCACCAAGCGGATTGCCTTGTCCGTCGGCGAGGTCGGCCAGCGGCTCGTCATTGCCGGTGGCAACCATCTGCGCGTAGTGGAATTCGTGGCCGCGAATCAGCGTGCCGTGGCTGCCGAGCGGGCACCCGGAACGCAGCCGCGCCTCGCGGTAGCCGAGATTCATCTTGCGCTTGGCGAAGCTGGTCGAATGACCGAGCAGGCCGAGCATCCGATGCGTCTCGCCCGACGCGTCCTCGAGCGCCTCGCCGAGCACCATGAAGCCGCCGCACTCACCATGCACCGGCCGCGTAGCGGCGAACCGCGCCGTGCCGGCCCTGAAATTCGCCGCGGCCGCGAGGCGGCCGGCATGAAGCTCGGGATAGCCGCCGGGCAGCCAGCAGACATCGCAATTGTCGCCAGGCGCTTCATCGGCGAGCGGCGAGAACGGGACGATCTCGGCGCCGGCCTTGCGCCAATGCGCAGCAACGTGCGGATAGAGGAAGGTAAAGGCGGCGTCCTCGGCGAGTGCGATGCGCTGGCCGGGGGGCGGCAGCGCGTTGCCGAAATTGCCCGGCGCGGGCGTGAATGGCGCCGCCAGCGCCATAATCGCGTCGAGGTCGAGCGAGCGCTCGACCATGTCCGCCAGCCGGTCGAGATGCGCCATCAGATTCTCATATTCGCCGGCCTGGACGAGGCCGAGATGGCGCTCGGGCAGGTTGAGCGAGGGATCGCGCAGGATAGCGCCGACGACAGGCAGGCCAAGTGCTTCGATGGCATCGCCACAAAGCCGGCGGTGGCGCTCGCTGCCGAGTCGGTTGAGCACGACCCCCGCCATGCGCACATCCGGATCGTAGGTGGCAAAACCCTTGGCGACGGCCGCTGCCGTGGTCGATTGGCCGGAGACATCGAGCACCAGCAGCACCGGCAGGCCGTAGAGCCGGGCAAGGTCGGCAGCCGAGCCGGACCGTCCTGAAGCAGCCGGAATCCCGTCGAACAGGCCCATGGCGCTTTCGAGGAAGATAAAATCGGCATCTTCGGTCGCGTCGCCGGCCAGTGCGTTGAGCAGGGCGGGCGGCATTGCCCAGCTGTCGAGATTGACGCCGGACAAGCCGGTGGCTGCGGTATGGAAGCCGGGATCGATATAGTCCGGGCCGGACTTGGCGCCGCGCACTTTCAGGCCGCGCCGGGCGAGCGCGCGCAGAATGCCGATGGTGACGCTGGTCTTGCCCGAGCCCGAGCGCGGCGCGCCGATGATGATGGCGCGGGTCATGGCTCACCCGCCAGTGCCGCGCGCATAGCGACAATACCGCCGACGACGATCAGCGCCGGCGAGGTCAGACCGGCGGCCGCTGCCTCTTCCGCAATGGTGGCGAGCGTGGCGACCACGATCCGTTCCTGCGGTGTCGTCGCAGCGACAATCACCGCGGCGGGCGTCGAAGGCGCCAGCCCGCCCTCAAGTAGCGAGGCGGCGATCGGCGGCAGATTGGCCATGCCCATATAGATGACCACCGGCTGGCCGGTACGGGCGATGGCCGCCCAGTCGAGATCGTCATCGGTGCCGGCGGCGTGACCGGTCGCCAGGATCAGCGCCTTGTTGATGCCGCGCATGGTGCCGGGGATGCCGGTGGCGGCCAGCGCGCTGAGGCCGGACGTCAGGCCAGGCAGGATGCGGAACGGGATGGTTTCCCCTGCCAGTGCCAGCGCCTCTTCGCCGCCACGCCCGAAAATATAGGGGTCGCCGCCCTTCAGCCTGACGACGCGCCGGCCCTCGCGCGCCAGCCGGACCAGCAGAGCGGTGATGTCGTCCTGCTTCATCGATGGTTTGCCACCGCGCTTGCCGGCATAGAACAGTTCCGCGCCCTCGGCGACGGCGACGACTTCGGGCGAGACCAGCGCGTCATAAACCAGCGCGTCGCACTGTCCGAGGGCGGCCAGCACTTCCAGCGTCAGGCAGCCGGGATCGCCAGGGCCGGCGCCGGCCAGCCAGACATGTCCGGGCTCCAGCTGGCGCGGCTTGAAGTTCAGCCGGGTGAGCGCCTGCTCGACAGTAGTGTTTCTATTGCTGCCGCTCACGATCCGTCTCGTCCGCGAAAACGCCGCTGGTAGTGGGCGTCGTAAAGTGAACTTTCACTAAAATCTTCCGCCGCCAGCGAGCGGCCGACGAAGATGATCGCCGTGCGTTCCATCGGATCCGCGCCTAGCTGCGCCTCAATGGTCGCCAGCGTGCCGGTCAACACCCGCTCGTCCGGCCAGGAGGCGCGGAAGACGACCGCGACTGGGCAGTCGGCGCCGTAGTAGGGCGTCAGCTCGGCGACGACGCGGTCGACAGCGTGGATGGCGAGGTGGATGGCGAGCGTGGCGCCGGTGCGGCCGAAGCCGGCCAGTGTTTCTCCGGGCGGCATTTTCGAGGCGCGGCCGGAGATGCGGGTCAGCACCAGGCTTTGCGCGACTTCCGGAATGGTCAGCTCGCGGCGCAGCGCGGCGGCCGCGGCGGCAAAAGACGGCACGCCCGGCGTCAGCGTGTAAGGGATGCCGTGCTTTTCCAGCCGGCGGATCTGCTCGGCAACGGCGCTCCACACGGAAAGGTCGCCTGAATGGAGGCGGGTGACATCATGGCCGGCCGCGTGGGCTGCCAGATATTCGGCCTCGATCTCGTCGAGTGACATCGGCGCGGTGTCGATCAACATCGTTCCGGGCGCGCAGTGCTGCAACAGCTCCGGCGCGACGATCGATCCGGCATAGAGGCAGACGGGACAACTGCCGAGCAGACGGCTCCCGCGCAAGGTGATCAGATCGGCGGCACCCGGGCCGGCGCCGATGAAATGGACGGTCATACCGCATCTCCGCTGATGGCGATGGCGCAGGTGACAGCACCGAGCACGGTGCGTGGTCCGAGCAGTTTTGCGCCTTTGCCGGCGGCGGCAAGCGCGGAGGCTTCGGAAACCGACGGCGTGCCGGCGTGCTCCTGTGATAGGTTGGAGTGGCTGGTTGTAGATGCAGCTTTGAGTTCGTCCTGCTCGACAACGATCACCGGAAGGCGGAGTTCGCGTCCGGCGGCGAAGATTGCCGCTTCATCCTGCTTGAGAGACGCGGTCGCGAGCGCCGAAAGCGCGGGCAGGGCAAGCCCGTGCGCCTCCAGCGCGGTTTCTACCGCAGCAAGCACGTCGCGTGCGCTGACGCCTTTGCGGCTGCCGATGCCCGCGACCATCATGGCTTCACCCAGCTCCATTGGGTGACCGGCATAGCCGGCCGCCAAGCCTGCATCGAACCGACCGGCGAAGCACGGGATATGGCGATGCGGGTGAGCTCGCCGCCGAGCGCAGCGTGACGGGAAAGCAGCAGTGCCTCCATCTCCAGCGTCACCGCGTTGGCGACGAGGCGGCCGCCGGCGGGTAAGGCATCGATGGCTCTTTCCAGCACGCCGGCATCGCTGCCGCCGCCGCCGATGAAAATCGCCGCCGGCGTTTCCAGTCCGGCAAGAGCTTGCGGTGCCGAACCTTCAACGACGGCGAGACCGGGAACGCCGCAGGCCGCGGCGTTGTGTCGGATGCGCGCGGCGCGGGCCGGATCGGCTTCGACGGCGATGGCGCGCATGGAGGGATGCGCGAGCATCCATTCGACGCCGATGGAGCCGGAGCCGGCGCCAATGTCCCACAGCAGTTCGCCGCGCCTTGGCGCGAGCGCGGACAGGGTGACGGCGCGCACTTCGCGCTTGGTGATCTGGCCGTCGTGCTCGAACAAATGATCGGCAAGGCCCGATGTCAGCGGCAGGACGCGTGCTTGCGGGGTCGAATCAACTTCGATTGCGAGCACGTTGAGTGGGTTGATCTTTTCGAGGTCGAAAGCGCCGGCGTTCGCCGAGCGCAGCCTTTCGTTCTGCCCACCCAGCGCCTCCAGAACCGTCAACCGCGAGGCGCCGAAGCCGAGTTCGGTCATGAGACGGGCAATCGCTTCCGGTGCATCGCTATCCGAGGTCAGCGCCAGAATGCGGGTGCAAGGATGCAGCAACGGCCGGATCAGGTCGAGCGGGCGGCCATGCAGCGAAATGGTCTCGACGTCCTGTAGCGCCCAGCCCAAGCGTGAGGCGGCCAGCGAGAAGGCCGAGGGCGCGGGGATCACCCGCATATCCTCCGCCGCGACCTTGCGGGCGAGGGTGACGCCGACACCGTGGTAGAAGGGATCGCCGGAGGCCAGCACGCAGACGCGTCTGCCGGAGAGCGCCAGCACGTCGCGCATTTCGGCATCGAAAGGCGTCGGCCAGGCGCGCGCTTCACCTTTGGCGAGCGATGCGACGAGGGCCAGGTGGCGCTTGCCGCCGAAAACGAATTCGGCACCCGCGATCAACTGCTTGGCCTCGTCGCCGAGACCCGCTACACCGTCCTCGCCGATGCCGATGATCGTGAGCCATTTTGGAGTGAGCACGGCGGCGCTCGGACCTTCAGCAGGCATGATGACCCACCGCATTCTGATCCTCGGCGGAACCACCGAAGCCCGGCAGGTGGCCGGAATACTCTCGGTGCGCTCCGATCTCGCGATTACGCTGTCGCTGGCCGGCCGCACTGAAAACCCGGCCGCGCAAGGCGTGCCGGTGCGGGTTGGCGGCTTTGGTGGCGTCGACGGGCTGGCGTTGTATCTCCACGAGACGGACGTCGACCTGCTGATCGACGCCACGCATCCCTATGCGGCGCAGATCTCCGCCAATGCGGCGGAAGCAGCGCGCCGATCCGGCGTGCCGATCGTTGCGCTCAAGCGCCCAGGCTGGGAGCCTGCCGAAGGTGACCAGTGGACGCTGGTCGACGGTGTTACCAGCTCGGTGACGGCGCTGGGATCGGCGCAGCGCCGCGTGTTCCTGGCGCTCGGACGGCAGGAGATCACTGCCTTCGAGGCTGCACCCCAGCACCACTATCTCATCCGTAGCGTCGATCCGGTCGAACCAAGACTTACTGTGCCCGACGCGACCTATCTCTTGGCGCGCGGGCCGTTCCAGGAGCCGGACGAACACTCGCTGCTTCAAGAGCACCGCATCGATGTCATCGTTTCCAAAAACAGCGGCGGCGAAGCGACCTACGGCAAGATCGCCGCAGCGCGGGCGCTCGGCATCGAGGTGGTCATGATCCGCAGGCCGGCGTTGCCGGACGTCACGTCGGCTGAGACGGTCGAATCTCTTGCCGCGATGGTCGATCATTTTCTGGTCGGTCATGTTCTTGGGCCCGCTGCCGACCGCGGCGTGTAGACCAGCGCTGGTTTTTCACCGCGCTTGATGATCCGGGTTTCCGGTGAACCGATGATGATGCAGGTGGCCATGTCGGCATTTTGCGTATCGGCTTCCGCCAGCAAGAAAACTTCGATGCGCTCGTCGGGACGGCCGGCGGCGCGACCGAAGATCACCGGCGTGGTGCCCGGCAGGATCGCGGCAAGGCATTCGAAGGCGCGGCCGAGTTGCCAGGGGCGCGCCTTGCTGATCGGATTGTAGAGCGCGATGACGAAGCCGGCGCCCGCCGCGGCCAGCAGGCGCAGCTCGATCAAATCCCACGGCTTCAGATTGTCTGACAGCGAGATGGCGCAGAAATCATGGCCGAGCGGCGCGCCGATGCGGGCGGCGACGGCGAGCATGGCGGTGATGCCAGGCACGATGGCGATGTCGACCGCGCGCCACTCGACCGGCCCCGCCTCGATCGCCTCGCAGACGGCCGCCGCCATGGCGAAGACGCCGGGATCGCCGCCCGATACGACCGCGACATTGTGGCCTTCCGCAGCCTTCAGCAGCGCGTCCCTGGAGCGCGCTAGCTCCTCGCGATTGTCGGAAGCGACGCGAATCTGGTCGGGACGCAGATCAAGCCGGTCAAGATAAGGCTTGTAGCCGTAGAAGAATTTCGCCTCGGCGACGGCCCGGTTCGCTTCCGGCGTCACCTGGTCGGCGTTGCCAGGCCCCAGGCCGATGACGGTCAGGCGGCCGCTCATGCTTCGGCTCCCAATGCGCTTGGCCGCCCCGACCAGCCGGCGACCAGCACGATGGCGAAATAAGGCGCCTGGTCGTCCTTTTTGTCGGCAAGCCGCATCGAGACGCCGCCCGGCATGGTGCCGCGCTCGACATAGATGGCCCGCGGCAGCTTGTCGGTTGCCTCCAGCGCCCGCCTGATCTTGGGCAAGTTGCGGCCGACCTTCATGATTACGGCGGCATCGGTGTCGGCGAGGCGGCGCGTCAGCTCGAATTCGCTCATCGTGCCCGGCAACACAGTCAGCACGTCGTCGCCCTGGACGATCGGTAGGCCGGTCGCCGACCAGCAGCCGGACATGGCGGTGACGCCGGGAATGACTTCGGTCGGAAAGCGATGCGCCAGCCTGACATGCAGATGCATGTAGGAGCCGTAGAAAAGCGGGTCGCCTTCCGAGAGCACCGCAACCATCCTGCCGGCGCTGAGGTGCTCGGCAACCTTTTCGGCCGACTGCTCGTAGAAATCGGTGATCTGCGAGCGGTAGTCGCCGTGGTCCTTGTCGATCTCGGTGGGCACCGGATAGAGCAGCGGCAACTCTATCAAATCAGCGCGAAAATGGGCTCCGACAATGGCGCGCGCGTTGCTGTTGTTGCCGCGCTTGGCGAAATGCGCAACGACATCGGCCTCAGCCAGCGCGCGCACTGCCTTCAGCGTCAAAAGTTCTGGGTCGCCAGGACCGGTGCCAACGCCGACCAGCCGACCTTTTGCGATCGCATTCATAGGCCCGGCCTCGCCAAAGCGTTGAGCGCGGCGGCGGTCATGGCGCTGCCGCCCAGCCGGCCGCGCACGATGGCGAAGGGCACGCCATAGGAATTTTCGGCCAGCGCATCCTTCGATTCGGCGGCGCCGACAAACCCGACCGGCATGCCGATGATCGCCGCCGGCTTCGGCGCGCCGTCGCGCAGCTTTTCCAGCAGATAAAAGAGGGCGGTCGGCGCATTGCCGATGGCGACGACCGAACCGGCCATGCGCTCGCCCCACAGGTCGATCGCCGCGGCCGAGCGGGTGTTGCCGATTTTTCTCGCGATGTCGGCGGTCCGCGGATCGCGCAGCGTGCAGATCACTTCGTTGCCGGCCGGCAGCCGGGCGCGCGTGACGCCATGCGAGACCATCTGTGCGTCGCAGAAGATCGGCGCGCCGGCGCTCAACGCTGTGCGCGCAGCGGCGACGAAATCGCGTGAGAAAACGAAATGCCGCGCAGCCTCGACCTGGCCGCATGCATGGATCATGCGGATAGCGACGTCGGCCTCGGCTTCGGAAAAGCGCGACAGGTCGGCCTCGGCGCGGATGATGGCGAAGGAGCGCTCATAGATCGCTGTGCCATCATGAATATAGTCGTAGGTGATGGGGTTCTGGGCGGGCATGCTCATTCCTGTCGGTAAGCTTTGACGACGCCGGCCGTGCCAAGCCTTGCAAGGCAGGCGGCGGCAGTCTGGCCTCGGAGTCGTTTTCTGCGGATTGCCGCTGCAATGCCGCCGATGCCGCGCGAGGCGTCATCGCCCGGCCTGTATCCGGCAGGAAACATCTTAGCCGTCCCGTCCACGACAAGTCCGGCTCCGTTTTCGCTACCGACCAATGTCAGCGCCGCCGGACCGGGATGGGCGCAGCCCTTGGCGCAGCCGGAGATGTGCAGCGTCAAGGAAGAATCGAAGATGTCGCGGTTTTCCACGGCGATGGTCTCGGCGATTTCGCGCGTCGCGATGCGGCCGGAGGCACAGGCGGGAGCACCCGGGCAAGCGGCGATCCTGGTGCGCGGGTCGGCGGCGTCGGTGACGAAGCCGAGGGTTGCGGCGGCTTGGTGGAGCGGCGGGCAGGCCGCTGGCGCGAGGCCGAGGAAAACCAGCGCGCGGCCCGGCGCCAGGCGGATTTCGGTGGCGCCAAGGGCCAGCGCGCTCTGCGCGAGAGCGATGATCTGGTTCGCCGGCATGCTGCCGAAGGGTAGGCCGATGCCGAGGGCGGTTCCGGCTGCAGCCAAGTCGAAAACTCCGATGGGCCGGCGATCCTTCGCGCCCCCCTCTGTCCTGCCGGACATCTCCCCCACTTGGGGGGAGATCGGCAGCTTCGCCGGTGGCTCACTCTTAGCATGCTTATCGATTGGCGAAAGCTGAGATGAGGGCGCAATCTCCCCCCAAGTGGGGGAGATGTCCGGCAGGACAGAGGGGGGCGCCAAGGATCGCCAATTTGCCAGAGATCTCAGCTGTCTTTCTGTCAAATCCCGCGCATGGGCATCGCGCCCCTTTTCGGCAACCATCCTTAGGATCGCAACGGCGATGTCGCAGGCCGCATCTTCCTCGGCCATGACGAGTAGCGTCGCAGTCTGACCGCCGCCGGCGATAGCCACCTGCCATTGCGTCCCCGCATCGGTCCGCACCGCAGCCAGCCTGGCATCGGCCGTCACTGCATCCAAGGTCAGCTGTCCGCCACCGTCGACAATCACCGAGACCTTCGGGCCAAGACGCTGCGTGACGCCGGCGTCCTCGATTGCCGCCCGAATCCGCTCCGCTAGCGGGCGCGGATCGGCGATTTCCTGCGGGTCGAGCCCGGCCAGCGGACCAGTCTCGACCGGCACGCCGGTGCGAACGGCAATACCCAGCGCATCGACCTCCATCGCCAGCAGCCGGGCGCTTTCGGGCGTCAGGCCGCGTATCTGCAAGCTGCCGCGGGCGGTCACTTCCATAATGCCGTTGCCGTGGCGCAGGGCGGATTCGCAGAGTCCGATCAACGACTTCGGCAACAGTCCTCCAGCGACCGGATTGAGCCGCACCAGCAGCCCGTCGCCGGTTTGCATCGGTGCCGACAAAGCAGGGCAGGCGCCGCGTCGGGAGAAAGCGTTCATGCCGCCACCCCAAGCGCCTGGGCTTCGGCAATCAGTGCGGCGAGATCGTCATCGATCGAATTGCGCAGCGGATGCCACAGACCGCGCCGTCGTGCCGACATGAAACGTTCGGCCATGACCTTCGCCGCCGACGGGTTCTCGCGCAGGATGAAGGCGCGGACAACGGGGTCGCCGAGATAGGCGTCGTGCACGGCCTCGATCAGCGCGCCAGATATGGCATGAGTGGTCTCGGCAAAGCCGACAAGCCGGTCGACCGTCTCGGCGAATTCCGAGGCGCCGCGCGGCCCGTGGCGCATCTGGCCGGCAATGAAGCGCGGATTGACGGCGCGTGCCCGTACGACGCGGGATACGGCGTCACCAACCGAGCGTGGCTTGGGCTTTTGCGGATCCGTGGTGTCGAGCACGATCACGTCAGCGTTTTTGCCGAGCGCAGCAAGCGCTGCCGAAAAGCCGCCGATAAAGGCGACGTCGGCCGAGCCTTCGAGGATGTCGCGGCCGGGATCGTCGCCGGTATGAACCAGAAGGTCGGCCTCAGCGATGCGGCCCTCAAAAGCGCCGGGCGCCGAAATGCCTTCGCCCTCGGCGCCGCCATAGGCATGCGAGGTGGCGGCGAGATAGGCGCGGCCGATCTCTTCGCGCGCGGCCCAGTCGCCGCTTGATAGCAAGTCCTCGATGCCGGCGCCGTAAGTGCCGGGCGAGGTGCCGAATATGCGCGGGCTGATCTTGCCGTCTGCACGGGTTCTCGCCGCCAGCGGGTTTTCCGAATCGTCCTCGTCGCGGGTCGCGACGGCGTTGGCGGCGGCATCGATCAGCGCGATCTGGGTTGGGAACATGTCGCGGAACAGGCCGGATATGCGCCAGGTGACGTCGACGCGCGGGCGGCCGAGCGTTGCCGGCGGCAGCACCTCGATGCCGGTGATGCGGCCGGTGGCGGAATCCCATTGCGGCCGGCAGCCCATCAGCGCCAGGCCTTGCGCGATCTCCTCACCGCCGGTGCGCAGCGAGGCCGAGCCCCAGAGGTCGATGACCAGCGAGCGCGGCCAGTCGCCATGCGATTGCATGTAGCTGCGGACGACTTCTTCCGCTGCCACCTTGCCCAGATCATAGGCGGTCGGCGTCGGCATGGTGCGTGGGTCGGCGGTAAACAAATTGCGGCCGGTGGGCAGCACATCGCGCCGGCCACGCGCCGGTGCACCGGCCGGACCGGCGGCGACATGGCGGCCGTCGAGGGCCGCGATGAGTGCTACTTTCTCGGCTGCCGCACTCTGCTCGCGCAAAGGGTCGGTTTCGCCCTCAGGCGAGCGACCGTAGATATGCAGGCCGTCCTTGATGGCGAAATCCTTGAGATCGCAGAGCCAGGCGTCGATGCGGCGCAAGGCTTCGTCGGCTGCGTCGGTCCTGGCGACGCCGGCCTCTGAGGCGAGGCCGGTCTTTTCCGCAGTCTCGACGATCAGCTTGGCCAGGCGGTCGCGGCGGCGGCGGTCGAGCCCGTCGGCCTGGGCATATTCGTCGACCAGTCGCTCGAGTTTATGCTGCTCTTCGTCCAGCCCGGCGCCGGTCAGCGGCGGCGGCAGATGGCCAAGCGTGACGGCGGCAATGCGTCGCTTGGCTTGTGCTGCCTCGCCGGGGTTGGAGACGATGAAAGGATAAATGACGGGCAGGGGGCCGGTGACGATTTCGGGAAAGCAGTTTTCGCTGAGCGCCACGGTCTTGCCGGGCAGCCACTCCAGCGTGCCGTGGGCGCCGACATGGACAATTGCATGGATGCCGAGCGACTTACGCAGCCACAAGCCAAAGGCGATCAGTGCATGGCGCGGCGGCAATGTCGGGTCGTGATAATCGGCACGGCGGTTGACTGAGCGCCCGCGATCAGGGGCGAGGGCTACGGTGATATTGCCGAAGGTGGCGGCGCGGAAGGGGAATTTTGCGGTGGTGGGCGCTTGGACACCCCCCTCTGCCCTGCCGGACATCTCCCCTTCAAGGGGGGAGATTGGCAGTTCGGCTGCCGGCTCTCCCTTAACGCCCTTGGTAGTTGGCGAAAGCAGAGACAACAGCGCAATCTCCCCCCTTGAAGGGGAGATGTCCGGCAGCACAGAGGGGGGTGCCTCGCGCGAACCTGTCTCATCATCCGTATTCCCCCATGCGGCCTCCACCGCAGCGATGGCCGCCGGCGGCAATTCCTTCGAGAAGGTCAGATAATCCTGCAAAGCCAGTCCCTGGTCGGCTGGCTCCAGCACCTCCAGCAACTGACGCGGCGTTTGCGGAATCCCTTCAACGGCGTAGCCCTGTTCGCTCAGGTCGTGCAGCATCGCCAGCACGCTGGACGGCACGTCGAGACCGACGGCATAGCCGGTGCGGCCGGGCGCGCTCGGATAGTCGGGGATCAGGATGGCGAGCTTGCGCTCCGCACGCGGCGTCCGCTGCAGGCGCACGAAGGCCTCGATACGGTTCGCGACCTGCGCCACGCGGTCAGGCTCTGGCCGGTTGGCGAAGGGGCGGAAGGCCAATGCCGGATCGGTCTCGCTTTCGCTCTTGAAGGAAATGGCGCCGGCCAGGATGCGGCCGTCGAGCTCGGGCAGGACGACATGCATGGCAAGGTCGGCGGGCGCCAGGCCGCGCTGGTTGTTCTGCCAGATGTCGCGGCGGGTGGTCGCGACGACGATCTGGAACACCGGCACTCCGGCGCGGTCGAACAGCGTCTCGACGCCGGGTTCGGCGCCCGAGGCGAAAGCTGTGGCGGTGATGATGGCGGCAGGGTTCAGCGCGGCAAACGCGGTTTCGACAAAGGCGAGCGATGCCGCGTCCTTGAGGCTGGAGACGAAGATGGGGACCGGCGCTATGCCACGCTGCCCGAGCGCCTCGACAAGCGCATCGATGGGCGCGACATCGGCGGCGAGCAGCATCGAGCGGTAGAACAGGATGGGGATGATGGGGGCGCGACGGAATGCCGACGCTTGATAAGTCCATTCTTTCTATAACGCCGCGTCCCGGCTCGTAAAATCCCGCCTTTGGCACGCTGACAGGTTCAGCGACCGCCGCACCCGATCCGGCGAGACTTGCCAACCTCTGCACCAGCGCCGTCATATTCGCCGGGCCACCTTCGCGGAAATAGTCGAGCAGACCATCAAGTTCCTGGCGCGGCAGCGTCGAGCCTTCGATCAGCCGCAAATCCTCGTCGTGGCTCTCGCCCGGTAGGAGCGCCAGCTTAATACCGCGATTTCGCGCGACAACGGCAAGCTGGTCGCAGCCGTAGCGCCACCAGTCGTAACCGCCGAGGATGCGGACCAGGACGACCTTGGCGTGGCGGGCGACGCTGTCGATCCAGAGGTCGACGGACATCGGGTGGCGCAGGTCGCGCAAGGCGGCGAGCCGCATCGACGGCAGGCGGTCCGCATCTGCCTTCCACGCCGCCGCCAGCCCGGCGAGGTCGCTGTCGGTGAAGGACAGCGCCACGACATCCGCAGGCGTTTGCCTGAGATCGACAGGCTCGGCGAGATCGTCGAGCGAGGCGGATGTGGTGGTGAGGATGTGCATCGCGGCTCGTACCTGGGATCAGCCGGCGAGGATACGCTCGATCGCCGGGCGGTTCAGCCCTTTCAGGCCGATGACGACGAGGCGCGAGCGGCGATCGTCTTCAGCGGTCCAGGCGCGGTCGTAATAGTGGTTGACACGCGGACCGACGGCCTGCAGCAAGAGCCGCATCGGCTTGCCGCCGACGTCGACGAAACCCTTGACGCGCAATACGTTTTCTTCCTCCGCCGCCGTGGCGACGCGTTGTGCCAGCTCGTCCGGGTTGGACACCGACGCAATGTCGATGACGAACGAGTCAAAGTCGTCATGTTCGTGGTCGAGCTCGTCGTCGTGATGGGTCTTGCGGTTCTCGATGTCGTCCTCGACGGCGAGACCAAGGCCGAGCAGCACCGACGGATCGACCTTGCCTTGCGAGGTCGGCACGATCTTCACCGCCCGCGCAACATGCTTGCCGATGACGGCATTGGCGCGCGCCGCGCCGGCTGCGTCCAGCAGGTCGCTCTTCGACAGGATGATCAGGTCGGCACAAGCGAGCTGGTCTTCGAACACCTCCTCGACAGGATCGTCATGGTCGAGCGTCTCGTCCGGCGCGCGCTGCGCCTGCAGGGCGTCCATGTCGTTGGCAACGCGGCCATCAGCCAGCGCCGGCCCGTCGACGACGGCGATGACGCCATCGACCGTGACGCGGCTTTTCACCGACGGCCACTGGAAGGCCTGGACCAGCGGCTTGGGCAGGGCCAGCCCGGACGTCTCGATCAGGATGTGGTCGACCTTCGGCGTCAGCGACAGGATCTGGTCGAGCGCGGGGACAAAGTCGTCGGCGACAGTGCAGCAGATGCAGCCATTGGCCAGCTCGACGATGTTTTCCTCGGGGCAAGTGTCGATGCCGCAGCCCTTCAGGATCTCGCCGTCGATGCCGATATCGCCGAACTCGTTGACGATGATGGCCAGGCGCTTGCCTTTGGCGTTTTCGAGCAAATGGCGGATCAGCGTCGTCTTGCCGGCGCCGAGAAAGCCGGTGACGACGGTGCAGGGGACGCGCGAAACGTTGGCGGCCGAATCTGGGGAAGTCATATCAAGTCCTTCAAAAGGTCGAGGGGAGGGATGCGGGCAACCAAGCCGCGCTTCAGGCAATCGGGACGGCCGCGCCACGGAATGAGGCCGTCCGTCGAAGTAGCGAACAGCTTTGCCCCCGTCACCAGATCGGTGCCGCTGGTCGTGGTCAGGTCGCCGAAGACATAGCTCCAGCAGCCGTCGCGCAGCATCGCGGCGCTGAGCCGGCGCTTGCAATTGCCGAGGCATTCGACGGTGCGGATTTTAATGTTTTCGCTGGAAGCGGCGCGGCGCGTGTGCTCGGCGAGCAGTTCGCCGGCGCGGGGATAAGCGTCCGAACCGGTCTCGTCACGGCAGGACGAGCAGACGATGACGGTAACGCCGGCCGGGGAATCACCATGGCCGGACAATAAATCCGCTGTCTCAGCCGGAAAACTGCTGTCGCGTTCCAAATCAGGCTCCTTGCCCGGAAAACCCGCCAGGCGATCGGATTCTTATGTCCTAGACGGCAGGTCTCCTGGCTCGCGGGTCATCGCCTGGGTGCCGCCTTCCCGGGAATATCCCAGTGGTTTTCGGCCTTGGCTCGTCGCTTACAGTTGCGGGGACAGCCGCGGATTTGAAATCGAGATTTCGCACCGCATTCCCTCTTGGCCCTTGCCGTTGCGGGCAGGGGACCGTCTGGAACGGATTTAGGCTTGTGAAGGCAGTCGTGTCAACGCACGTCTATGACGCGGCGATATCTGCGAGCGGCTGGCCGAGGTCGCCGGCAGCCGTCACCTCGATGCGCTCGAGCCCGAGCCAACCCTGCATCTGCTTCAATTCCTCGAAAAGGGCGGCGGCAGTTTGCGGCGGGGCGCCGGGCTCCGAATAGGCGGCATGGACGCGCAATACGCCGGCCGGGCGGTCGGCCCTGAGGTCGACGCGCCCGACGATGCTGTCGCCGAGCAGGAACGGCAGCACATAATAGCCATACTGGCGCTTTTCGGCCGGCGTGTAGATCTCGATGCGGTAGTGGAAGTCGAACAACCGCTCGGTGCGCGACCGCTCGAAGACGACGGGATCGAACGGCGCAAGCAAGGCGCGCGCCTCGATCCTGCGCGGCAAACGGGCGTCCTTGTGGAGATAGGCTGTTTTGCTCCAGCCTTCGACGCTCACCGGCAACAGGTCGCCAGCCTCGACCAGTTCCTCGATGCGGCCCTTGATGTCGGCGGGCGAGAGGCGGAAATAGTCGCGCAGATCGCCCGCCGTGGCGACGCCATGGGCGCGGGCGGAGATGCGCAGCAGTTCGCGGTGGGCGTCCGCGGGGGACGGAACTGGCAAAGCGAGTACCGTTGGCGGCAGCACGCGCTCCGGCAGATCGTAGAACCGCTCGAAACCACGCCGGTGCGCCGTGGTGATGCGGCCCGCCCAGAACAGCCATTCGAAGGCATGCTTGGCATGGCTCCAGCCCCACCAGCCGCCCGAGCCCTTCTGGCCTTCGAAAGCCGACGCCGCGATCGGGCCTCGTTCAGCGACCTCGCGATAGATGTCCTCAATGTAGGCGGCGTGCTCGCGGCCCCATTTTGCCAGTCCGCTGTACATTTCCTCGCCGCGCTCGGCCCGCCGCATGCGCCAGCGCATCAGCGGATAGGTCTCGACGGGCAGGAACGAGGCTTCATGCGCCCAATATTCGAAGACCATGCGCTTGCGTGTCACCGCGGCGTCGTCGAGCAGCGCCAGCTTGTAGGGGCCAAGCCGCGAATAGAGCGGCATATAATGGGCGCGAACCACGGCGCTGACGGAATCGATCTGCAGCAGGCCGGTACGTGCAAGCACCCGGGCCAGATGCCGGCGGTCAGGCGTGCCGCTGGGGCGCGGGTCATTGAATCCCTGTGCCGCAAGCGCAATGCGACGGGCCAGGGCAAGCGAGATTTTTTCTTTCATGAAGGCGGTATCCGGACGATGTTAGACAGAGAAAATGACCTGCGATTCCGCCCCATGCTAGCAAGGTTTTGGCGGCATCTATGTCAGGAGAGAAAAGTGGAGTGAAAAGTGAAGGAAATCAAACAGGAGCGGATCGGACCAGTTTTCCCGGATATGCCGTCCAGCACCGCGATTTGAACAAGGTTTGACTTGCTTCGCCGAAAGCGCTGCGCTAACCCTCGCCGCGTTGCAGCATAGAGCCCCCTTAAAACGGTTCAGTGGTTAATCTGTCACGCTTCCGCAAGTGGGTCCGGTGCTGTAATCAGAGTGGATTGGCCGCCAACGGAAAACTGCAGCATGAACGCACTTTTAGGTTCGTACCTGCCCATCGTCCTGTTCATCGGCGTGGCGCTGGTCGTCGGCCTGGCGCTGCTCGCCGCACCGTTCCTGGTGGCTTACCGCAACCCCGATCCGGAAAAGCTTTCCGCCTATGAGTGCGGCTTCAACTCGTTCGACGACGCCCGCATGAAGTTCGACATCCGCTTCTACCTGGTGTCGATCCTGTTCATCATCTTCGATCTGGAGGTGGCCTTCCTGTTTCCTTGGGCAGTGTCGTTCAGTCAGATCGGCATGCTCGGTTTCTGGTCGATGATGGTGTTTTTGGCGGTGCTGACCATCGGCTTTGCCTATGAATGGAAAAAAGGAGCGCTGGAATGGGATTGAACGACAGTTCCGTCGCGCCGAAGCCCAAGGGCCTCATCGACCCCAACACCGGCAGACCGGTGGGGGAGGATGATCCGTTCTTCCTGGAGATCAACAACGAACTCGCCGACAAGGGTTTTCTCGTCACTTCGACCGAGGCGCTGATCACCTGGGCGCGCAGCGGCTCGTTGATGTTCATGACCTTTGGCCTCGCCTGCTGCGCCGTCGAGATGATCCACACCTCGATGCCACGCTACGACAGCGAGCGTTTCGGTGTCGCGCCGCGCGCGTCTCCGCGCCAGTCCGACATCATGATCGTCGCCGGCACGCTGACCAACAAGATGGCGCCGGCGCTGCGCAAGGTCTACGACCAGATGCCGGAGCCGCGCTACGTCATCTCGATGGGCTCCTGTGCCAATGGCGGCGGCTATTATCATTATTCCTATTCGGTGGTGCGCGGCTGCGACCGCATCGTGCCGGTCGACATCTACGTGCCCGGCTGCCCACCGAGCGCTGAAGCGCTGCTCTACGGCATCCTTCTGCTGCAGAAGAAGATCCGCCGCACCGGCACGATCGAACGGTGAGCGGCATGACCCAGGCGTTGAATGACCTCTCGACCTATCTTGGCGAGAAGCTGACCGGCCGGATCGGCGAAGCGGTGCTCGCCTATGGCGAACTCACTATCTCGGTCGAGCCGCGCGACCTGATCGAGGTGGTGACCTTCCTGCGCGACGACCCGAAATGCCAGTTCATTTCGATCATCGACGTTTGCGGCGCAGATTATCCGTCGCGGGCAAAGCGCTTCGACGTGGTCTATCACCTGCTGTCGCCGAGGCAGAATATCCGCATCCGCATCAAGGTCCAGGCCGACGAAGAGACGCTGGTGCCGTCGATCACCGGCATATATCCCGGCGCGGACTGGTTCGAGCGCGAGACCTACGACCTCTATGGCGTGCTGTTTTCGGGCCATCCCGATCTGCGCCGGATCCTGACCGACTACGGCTTCGAGGGCCATCCGCTGCGCAAGGACTTTCCGCTGACCGGCTTCGTCGAGGTGCGCTACGACGACGAAGCCAAGCGCGTCATCTACGAGCCGGTCGAGCTCAAGCAGGAATTCCGCAATTTCGATTTTCTGTCTCCGTGGGAAGGTACGGATTACGTGCTTCCGGGAGATGAGAAGGCAAAGCAGTAAATGGCTGAAACCTCCGTTCGCAACTTCAATATCAATTTCGGCCCGCAACACCCTGCTGCGCATGGCGTTTTGCGCCTTGTGCTGGAGCTTGACGGAGAAGTCGTCGATCGCGTCGATCCGCATATCGGGCTTTTGCATCGCGGCACGGAAAAGCTGATCGAGCACAAGACTTATCTGCAGGCCGTGCCCTATCTCGACCGGCTCGACTATTGCGCGCCGATGAACCAGGAGCATGCCTTTGCGCTCGCCGCCGAGCGGCTGCTCGGTATCGAGGTGCCGAAGCGCGGGCAGCTTATTCGAGTTCTCTACTCCGAGATCGGCCGGATTATGTCGCACATCCTCAATGTGACGACGCAGGCGATGGATGTCGGCGCGCTGACGCCGCCGCTCTGGGGTTTTGTCGAGCGCGAAAAGCTGATGGTGTTCTATGAGCGCGCCTCGGGCTCGCGCATGCACGCGGCCTATTTCCGGCCGGGCGGCGTCCACCAGGACCTGCCGCAGAAGCTGATCGAGGACATCGGCAAGTGGATCGACCCGTTCCTGAAGTCGGTCGACGACCTCGACGCGCTTTTGACCGGCAACCGCATCTTCAAGCAGCGCAATGTCGACATCGCTACCGTCTCCCTGGCCGACGCTTGGGCCTGGGGCTTTTCCGGCGTCATGGTGCGCGGCTCGGGTGCGCCGTGGGATCTGCGCAAATCGCAGCCCTACGAATGCTATGCCGAGCTGGACTTCGACATTCCGATCGGCAAGAACGGCGACTGCTTCGACCGTTATCTGGTGCGTATGGAAGAGATGCGGCAGTCGGCGAAAATCATGCGCCAGTGCGTCGACCTGTTGCTCGGTAAGGAGGGCAGCGGGCCGGTGTCTAACCTCGACGGCAAGGTGGTGCCGCCGAAGCGCGCGGCGATGAAGCGCTCGATGGAAGCGCTGATCCATCACTTCAAGCTCTACACCGAAGGCTACCGCGTTCCGGCCGGCGAGGTCTATGCCGCGGTCGAGGCGCCGAAGGGCGAGTTCGGTGTCTATCTCGTCTCCGACGGCACCAACAAGCCCTACCGCTGCAAGCTGCGCGCCCCCGGCTTTGCGCATCTGCAAGCGATGGACTTTTTGTGCCGCGGCCACATGTTGGCCGACGTCACCGCCGTTCTCGGCTCCCTCGACATCGTGTTTGGTGAGGTCGATCGGTGAATCGCATTCTGAGCCTCATGTTAATCGTCATTGCTGTCGCAATGCACCCTGCATATGCAATCGAGTGCGGAGCGTCTATCGATGCTTCCGATCTTGTGAAGCAGCACTTCAAGCTGAGCTACGTCACGCTTGGCATGCAAGAAAGTGCGACAGCAGAATCCGCCGATGTCGATGCTTTCTATTTCAAGAGAGATACATGCGAGTGTAGCGTCGCAGCGCCGGATGGCGCGAGTTTCTCTAAGGCGGAGGTATCGGCAGCCGCTTCCGGCAAAACAGGGTTCGCGCGGCTTGTTGCTCGCTTGGCTGGTAAATCCGGCGTTTGCCCGCCTGTCATGAGAAATTCGCCGACTTTCCAATGTTTCGACGGTACGGCGAAACTTTGTAAGGAGGCCGCAGCAAGATGACGAACCTATACGTCTTTGGTGAGGTCGATCGCTAAATGTCAGTCCGCCGTCTCGCAGAAGCCAGCCTCCAGCCAGCCTCCTTCGCCTTCAACCGGGCGAATGCGGCAGCGGCGAAGCAGTGGATCAAGCAATATCCGAAGGGGCGCGAGCAATCCGCGATCATCCCCTTGCTGATGCTGGCGCAGGAGCAGGAAGGCTGGGTGACCAAGGCGGCGATCGAGACGATCTCCGACATGCTCGGCATGCCCTATATTCGCGGGCTAGAAGTCGCCACCTTCTATACGCAATACCAGCTCAATCCGGTCGGCACCCGCGCGCATGTCCAGGTCTGCGGCACCACGCCCTGCATGCTGCGCGGCTCGGAATCGCTGATGGATGTGTGCCGCTCGAAGATCCATCACGACCAGTTCCACACCAACGACAAGGGCACGCTGTCGTGGGAGGAGGTCGAATGCCTCGGCGCCTGCGTCAACGCACCGATGGTTATGGTCTTCAAGGACACATACGAGGATTTGACACCGGAGCGGCTTGCCGAGATCATCGACCTCTATGACGCCGGCAAGGGTGCTTCGGTGACGCCAGGACCGCAAAACGGCCGCGTCACCTCAGAGCCGGCCAGTGGCCTGACGACCCTCAAGAGTGAAAAGGCGATCCTGAAGGCGACCCGCGACCGGGAAACCAGGGCGGCGACCAAGGCCGCCAAGGAAGCGGCGCCGGCGGCTGCCGCCGCAGCACCCGCGGCGCCGGCCCCGCCAGCCGCTTCTGCCGCGCCGGCGCCGGTTGCGCCCTCGAATGCCAGCAAGCCGAAGACCGACGCTGTCGAGACCAGTCCGGCGCTGAAATCGCCATCGGCGACAAAAGTCGCGCCCGCGGCGGAAAAGGCGGCGAGCGTTGCAGCGCCGCTGCATTCGGCCGCCAATGCCAACAAGGCCGAGCCGCAGGTCGAGGACGTCTCGAAACAGCGCAAAGGCCCCAAGAACAAGGCCGAGCCGGCGTCTGCTTTCAAAGCGCCGGAGGCCAAGGTTAAACCGGCGAAGACTGCCGCCAAGGCGGCCACGCCGTCGCCCGGAAACAAAAGCCGGCCGACCGGCAAGAAGCCGGTCTGAGGAACGAGCAATGCTTCAGGACAGAGACCGCATCTTCAACAATATCTACGGCCGCTTCGACAAGTCGCTGGCCGGCGCCATGGCGCGCGGTGCCTGGGACAACACGCCCGGCATCATCGCCAAGGGGCGCGAGTGGATCGTCAATGAGATGAAGGCCAGCGGCCTGCGCGGACGTGGCGGCGCGGGCTTCCCGACCGGGCTGAAATGGTCGTTCATGCCCAAGCAAAGCGACGGCCGGCCGAGCTATCTCGTCGTCAATGCCGACGAGTCCGAGCCCGGCACCTGCAAGGACCGCGACATACTGCGCCACGACCCGCACACGCTGGTCGAAGGCTGCCTGCTTGCGGGCTTCGCCATGGGCGCGGTCGCCGCCTACATCTATGTGCGCGGCGAGTTCATCCGCGAGCGCGAGGCGCTGCAACGCGCCATCGACGAGGCCTATGCGGCCAAGCTGATCGGCAAGAACAACACCTCCGGCTATGATTTCGACATCTACATGCATCATGGCGCCGGCGCCTATATCTGCGGCGAGGAAACGGCGCTGCTCGAAAGCCTCGAGGGCAAGAAGGGCCAGCCACGGCTTAAGCCGCCATTTCCGGCCAATGTCGGCCTCTATGGCTGCCCGACGACGGTCAACAATGTCGAGTCCATCGCTGTCGCGCCGACCATCCTGCGCCGCGGTGCCGCCTGGTTCTCGTCCTTCGGCCGGCCCAACAATGTCGGCACCAAGCTGTTCTGCATCTCCGGCCACGTCAACAATCCGTGCACCGTCGAAGAGGCGATGTCGATCCCGTTCCGCGAGCTGATCGAGACGCATTGCGGCGGCATTCGTGGCGGCTGGGATAATCTGCTGGCGGTCATTCCGGGCGGAGCGTCGGTGCCGCTGGTGCCGGCCGAGCAGATCATCGACGCGCCGATGGATTTCGACGCGCTGCGCGACCTGAAATCGGGCCTCGGCACGGCAGCTGTCATCGTCATGGACAAATCGACCGATATCGTGAAAGCGATCGCGCGGCTTTCCTATTTCTACAAGCACGAAAGCTGCGGCCAGTGCACGCCCTGCCGTGAGGGCACCGGCTGGATGTGGCGGGTGATGGAACGGCTGGTGCGCGGCGAGGCGCAGAAGCGCGAGATCGACATGCTGCTCGATGTGACCAAGCAGGTCGAGGGCCACACGATCTGTGCGCTTGGCGACGCGGCGGCATGGCCGATCCAGGGCCTGATGCGACATTTCCGCGGCGAGGTGGAGCGGCGCATCGACGAGTTTTCGCGCAACGCACACCCCGCCGAACCGGTGCTGGCGGCGGCAGAATAGAAGAATTCAAAAATGCGGGCGAATGTCCGAGACGAGGAAACGAGCGCGGGCAGACGGAAACGACCAGGAGACCACCTATGTCGCTGTTTTCGACACCCGACGATTTTACGCCCGATATGGACCCGTTGTTGAAGATGAACCAGGATCTGACCAGGATGATGCCGAAGGAGATGGCCAATGCCGTCAATCTCCTGGCGCATCCTGTCGCGAGTGCGGCGGCGATGGCGGCACTCGGCATCGGTCTTGCCAACCACGCCTTTGGCATCTGGATGGGCGTGCTTTCGGGCGCGGCCGAAACTTCGCAGCGGCTTTGGCAGCCGGTCGCCGAGGATTTCGAAGCCAGGACGGAACGCTTTTCCGCGACCGGCAAAAGCTCCTCGACAAAGGCGCGCGCAGCGACCAAAACCCTGATTGCCGAGGCGCAGTCCTTCGCCAATGACGTGACCGACATTGCGACGAGCACCGCGGCGCGGAGCTTGGCGAATGCGAGCACCGTTGCAGCGGATGCCTCGGCCGGGCTGATGCCGGAAGATTTCAAGCAGCCCAAAGCGATGGACCGGCCAGCTGAGCCGGCCGACCTCAAGGCGATATCGGGCATCGGGCCGAAACTGGAAAAGGTGCTGAACGGCCTTGGCATCTGGACATACGCCCAGATCGCCGCGTGGACGCCGCAAGAGATCGCCTGGGTCGAAGATTACCTGTCGTTGAAGGGCCGCATCGGCCGTGACGGCTGGATCGGTCAGGCGGCCGCGTTGGCCGGGGTCAAAAAGTGAATTCAATATCGTGCGCGGTCTCGGCTGCGTCCGGAAGGAAAGATTGCGGAACGTCCGCAGGGGTTTGAGGCGAAATGGCAAAGCTCAAGGTCGACGGGAAAGAGATCACTGTACCCGACCATTACACGCTGCTGCAGGCGGCCGAGGACGCCGGCGCGGAAGTTCCGCGCTTTTGCTTCCACGAGCGGCTGTCGATCGCCGGCAATTGCCGCATGTGCCTGATCGAGGTCAAGGGCGGGCCGCCCAAGCCGCAGGCGTCTTGCGCCATGGGCGTGCGCGACCTGCGCCCCGGCCCGAACGGCGAGCCGCCGGAAATCTTCACCAACACGCCGATGGTCAAGAAGGCGCGCGAAGGCGTGATGGAATTCCTGCTGATCAACCATCCGCTGGATTGCCCGATCTGCGATCAGGGCGGCGAGTGCGACCTGCAGGACCAGGCGATGGCGTTCGGCGTCGATTCCTCGCGCTACCACGAGAACAAGCGGGCGGTCGAAGACAAGTATATCGGGCCGCTGGTCAAGACGATCATGAACCGCTGCATCCATTGCACGCGCTGCGTCCGCTTCACCACCGAGATTGCCGGCATATCGGAACTCGGTCTGATCGGCCGCGGCGAGGATGCCGAGATCACCACCTATCTCGAAAGCGCGATGACTTCGGAACTGCAGGGCAATGTCATCGACCTTTGCCCGGTCGGTGCGCTGACTTCCAAACCCTACGCCTTCCAGGCACGGCCGTGGGAACTGACCAAGACCGAATCCATCGACGTCATGGACGCCGTCGGCTCGGCGATCCGCGTCGATAGCCGAGGCCGCGAAGTGATGCGCATCCTGCCGCGTACCAACGAGGCGGTGAACGAGGAATGGATTTCCGACAAGACCCGCTTCATTTGGGACGGCTTGCGCACGCAGCGCCTCGACCGGCCCTATGTGCGCAAGGACGGCAGACTGGCCCCCGCAAGCTGGGCCGAGGCTTTTGCCGCGATCAAGGAAGCGGTGTCGAATGCCGCACCCGAAAAGATCGGTGCCATTGCCGGCGATCTTGCCGCCGTCGAGGAGATCTACGCGCTGAAGCTTCTGATGGCTTCGCTTGGCTCGAAGAACACCGACTGCCGCCAGGACGGTGCCGCACTCGATCCGTCGCTCGGCCGGGCGAGCTATGTCTTCAACCCGACCATCGAAGGCATCGAACAGGCCGATGCGGTGCTGATCATCGGCGCCAATCCGCGCTTCGAGGCGTCCTTGCTCAACGCCCGCATCCGCAAGCGCTGGCGGGCCGGCAATCTGCCGGTCGGCGTCATCGGCGATGTCGGCGATACGCGCTATGATTACGAGCAACTCGGCGCCGGGCCGGAATCGCTGAAGGATCTTGCCGATGGCAACGGCAAATTCTTTCAACTGCTGAAGAAGGCGACGCATCCGCTGATCATCGTCGGCCAGGGTGCGCTGGCGCGTCCGGACGGCGCGGCCGTGCTCGGCCAGGCGGCGAAGCTCGCCGTCGCCGTCAACGCCGCAAGGGCCGACTGGAACGGCTTTGCCGTACTGCACACCGCGGCGGCGCGGGTCGGCGGCCTCGATGTCGGCTTTGTGCCGGGCGAGGGCGGCAGGAACGTCGCCGGCATGCTGGGCGAGACCGATGTGCTGTTCCTGCTCGGCGCCGACGAAATCGACATGGCCAAGACCGGCGGCGCTTTCGTCGTCTATATCGGCACGCATGGCGACAAGGGCGCGCATCGCGCCAACGTCATCCTGCCGGGTGCCGCCTATACCGAGAAGTCGGGCACCTTCGTCAACACCGAAGGCCGCGTGCAGCAGACCAACCGGGCCGGCTTCGCGCCCGGCGAGGCGCGCGAGGACTGGGCGATCCTTCGGGCACTGTCGGATGTGCTCGGCAAGAAGCTGCCGTTCGATTCGCTGCCGCAATTGCGCGCTAGGCTCTATGCGGAATACCCGCATCTTGCCCGCATCGACCATGTCGCGGCCGGCGACCCGGCCGACATCGCCAGGGTGGCCAAGCTCGGCGGGCGGCTGAACAAGGGCACCTTCACCTCGCCGGTCAAGGATTTCTACCTGACCAACCCGATCGCGCGGGCTTCCGCGGTGATGGCCGAGTGCTCGGCTTTGGCGAAGAACGGCTTCAGGCAGGCGGCGGAGTAGACATGGACACCTTCTTCTCCTTCTACGTGCTGCCGGCGCTGCTGATCCTTTTGAAGTCGGTCGTGCTGATCGTCGTTCTGTTGATCTTCGTCGCCTATGTGCTTTACGCCGACCGCAAGATCTGGGCGGCGGTGCAATTGCGCCGCGGACCGAACGTCGTCGGCCCATGGGGCACGCTGCAGGCCTTCGCTGACCTTTTGAAATTCGTCTTCAAGGAGCCGGTGATTCCGTCCGGCGCCAACAAGGGCGTTTTCCTGCTGGCGCCGCTGGTGTCGGCGGTGCTTGCGATCTCAGCCTGGGCGGTGATCCCGGTCAATGAGGGCTGGGCCATCGCCAACGTCAATGTCGGCATCCTCTACGTCTTCGCCATCTCCTCGCTCGAGGTCTATGGCGTGATCATGGGCGGCTGGGCGTCCAATTCGAAATACCCGTTCCTCGGTGCGCTGCGCTCGGCGGCGCAGATGGTGTCCTACGAAGTCTCCATCGGTTTCGTCATCGTCACCGTGCTGCTTTGCGTCGGCTCGCTCAACCTGACCGATATCGTTTTGTCGCAGCAGGATGGGCTGGGCACGAGGATCGGCCTGCCCAATACCTTCCTCGACTGGCATTGGCTGTCCCTGTTTCCGATGTTCATCGTCTTCTTCATCTCGGCGCTGGCGGAAACCAACCGTCCGCCCTTCGACCTCGTGGAAGCCGAATCGGAACTCGTCGCCGGCCATATGGTCGAATATTCCTCGACGCCGTTCCTGTTGTTCTTCCTGGGCGAATATGTCGCCGTCGTCCTGATGTGCGCACTGGCCACCATCCTGTTCCTTGGCGGCTGGCTGCCGCCCTTCAATTTCGCGCCGTTCACCTGGGTGCCGGGGCTGATCTGGTTCGTGCTCAAGGTCTGCCTGGTGTTCTTCATGTTCTCGATGGTGAAGGCGTTCGTGCCGCGCTATCGCTACGACCAGCTGATGCGGCTCGGCTGGAAGGTCTTCCTGCCGATCTCGCTGTTCATGGTGGTCGCCACCGCCGCCTTCCTCAAGATCACGGGGTTTGCCTGATGTCAGCATTGTCCCAGGCCGCCAAGTCACTGCTATTGCAGGATTTCGTCAGTGCTTTCTTCCTGTCGATGCGCCAGTTCTTCGCGCCGAAGGAGACGATCAATTATCCGCATGAGAAGGGGCCGGTCAGCCCGCGCTTCCGTGGCGAACATGCGCTGCGCCGCTATCCGAACGGCGAGGAACGTTGCATCGCCTGCAAATTGTGCGAGGCGATCTGCCCGGCGCAGGCCATTACCATCGAAGCCGGCCCGCGCCGCAATGACGGCACGCGGCGCACCGTGCGCTACGACATCGACATGGTGAAATGCATTTATTGCGGCTTCTGCCAGGAAGCCTGCCCGGTCGACGCTATCGTCGAGGGGCCGAATTTCGAATTCGCGACGGAGACGCGCGAGGAGCTTTATTACGACAAGGACAGGCTTCTGGCCAATGGCGACCGCTGGGAGCGTGAGCTGGCGCGCAACATCTCGCTGGATGCGCCTTACCGCTGATATTTGACGCATGGACGGGGCGAGGGGCCTCGTTTAAGGAACACGCAACTTGCCGACCGGAGGCGGTGGCAAAAAACAGGACGAACGTCCTGTTCGGACAGGAAACCCGGGGGAACCCATGCTGAGTGGACTAGAGGCGGCCTTTTTCTACCTCTTCGCCTTTGTCGCGGTGGCGTCGGCGTTCATGGTCGTTTCGGCGCGCAATCCCGTGCATTCGGTGCTGTTCCTGATCCTGACCTTCTTCAACGCCGCCGGCCTGTTCATGCTGACCGGCGCCGAGTTCCTGGCGATGATCCTGCTCGTCGTCTATGTCGGCGCGGTCATGGTGCTGTTCCTGTTCGTCGTCATGATGCTCGACGTCGATTTCGCTGAAATGAAGGAAGGCGCGCTGCAATATGCACCGATCGGCGCGCTGGTCGGGCTGATCCTCGCGGCGGAGCTGATCGTCGTGCTCGGCGGCTATACATTCGCGCCGAAACTGGCGGCGACGGTCGCGAAACCCATCCCGGACCTGGCCGCGCGCTCCAATACGGCAGCGCTCGGCGACATCCTCTATACGGATTACCTCTATTACTTCCAGGTGGCGGGGCTGGTGCTGCTGGTCGCCATGATCGGCGCCATCGTGCTGACGCTGCGCCACAAGCCGGGCGTCAAGCGGCAGTCGATCGCCGCCCAGGTCGGCCGCACGCCGGCAACCGGAGTGGAAATCCGCAAGGTCAAGACGGGCGAAGGAGTCTGAGATGGTCGTCGGCATCGCGCACTACCTGACCGTATCGGCGATCCTGTTCACGCTTGGCGTGTTCGGCATCTTCCTGAACCGTAGGAACGTCATCGTCATCCTGATGTCGATCGAGTTGATCCTGCTTGCGGTCAACATCAATTTCGTCGCCTTTTCGGCGGCGCTCGGCGATCTGGTCGGCCAGGTGTTCGCACTGTTCGTGCTGACCGTCGCGGCGGCCGAGGCGGCGATCGGCCTTGCCATTCTCGTCGTCTTCTTCCGCAACCGCGGCTCGATCGCGGTCGAAGACGTGAACATGATGAAGGGTTGACGGAACCACCATGTATCAGGCCATCGTCTTCCTTCCGCTGCTCGGCTTCCTGATCGTCGGCCTGTTCGGCACCTCGCTCGGCGCCAAGGCTTCCGAATACATCACCTCAGGCTTCCTGGTGATCGCGGCTGTGCTGTCGTGGGTTGCCTTCTTCTCGGTCGGCTTCGGCGGCGGCGAGGTGTTCACCGTGCCGGTGATGCGCTGGATCCAGTCGGGCGGCCTCGAAGCGTCGTGGGCGCTGCGGATCGACACGCTGACCGTAGTGATGCTGGTCGTCGTCAATACGGTGTCGGCGCTGGTCCATATCTACTCGATCGGCTACATGCATCACGACCCGGACCGGCCCCGCTTCTTCGCTTATCTGTCGCTGTTCACCTTCGCCATGCTGATGCTGGTGACGGCCGACAACCTCGTGCAGATGTTCTTCGGCTGGGAAGGTGTCGGTCTGGCCTCCTATCTGCTGATCGGCTTCTGGTACAAGAAGCCGTCGGCCAATGCGGCTGCGATCAAGGCCTTCGTCGTCAACCGCGTCGGCGATTTCGGCTTCGCGCTTGGCATATTCGGCGTGTTCGTGCTTTTCGGCTCGGTCAATCTCGGCACCATCTTCGCCAATGCGGCGACGTTCATTCCGGCCGAAGGCGCGCAGCAGGGTCCGGCCGTACTGACCTTCCTCGGCTATGCGCTTGATAAGCAAGCCGCGATGACAGTCGTCTGCCTGCTCCTGTTCATGGGCGCCATGGGCAAGTCGGCGCAGGTGCCGCTGCACACCTGGCTGCCGGATGCCATGGAAGGCCCGACGCCGGTCTCGGCGCTGATCCATGCCGCCACCATGGTGACGGCAGGCGTGTTCATGCTGGCGCGGCTGTCGCCGCTGTTCGAGCTGTCGCATTCGGCGCTGACCGTGGTCACCTTCATCGGCGCCTTCACCGCCTTCTTCGCGGCGACAGTTGGCCTCGTCCAGAACGACATCAAGCGTGTCATCGCCTATTCGACCTGTTCGCAGCTCGGCTACATGTTCGTGGCGCTCGGCGTCGGCGCCTATGGCGCGGCGATCTTCCATCTGTTCACGCACGCCTTCTTCAAGGCGCTACTGTTCCTCGGCTCGGGTTCGGTCATCCACGCCGTCTCCGACGAGCAGGACATGCGCAAGATGGGCGGCCTGAGGACGCTCATCCCGACGACCTACTGGATGATGGTGATCGGCACGTTGGCGCTGACCGGCGTCGGCATCCCGGTGACGATCATCGGCACGGCCGGTTTCTTCTCCAAGGACGCCATCATCGAAGCCGCTTTTGCCAGCCACAATGCGGTCGCCGGGTTTGCCTTCATATTGCTGGTCGTTGCCGCCTGCTTCACCTCCTTCTATTCCTGGCGGCTGATCTTCATGACCTTCCATGGCGAGCCGCGGGCCAGCCATGAGGTGATGCACCATGTCCATGAATCGCCGCCGGTCATGCTGGTGCCGCTGTTCATCCTGGCGGCAGGCGCCCTGTTCGCCGGCGTGATCTTCCACGGCGCCTTCATCGGCGAGGGCTATGCCGAATTCTGGAAGATGTCGCTGTTCACGCTGCCTGACAACCACATCCTGCACGAGATCCACGAACTGCCGCTTTGGGTCGAGCTCGCGCCGTTCATCGCCATGCTGATCGGCTTTGCGATAGCCTGGCAATTCTACATTCGCGCGCCGGAAATGCCTCGGAGCGTCGCGGCCAACCATCGCCTGCTCTACGCCTTCCTGCTCAACAAATGGTATTTCGACGAGCTCTACGACTTCCTATTCGTGCGGCCGGCAAAGCGCCTCGGCAGCTTCCTGTGGAAGACCGGCGACGGCACTATCATCGACGGGCTCGGGCCGGACGGCATCTCGGCGCGCGTCGTCGACGTCACCAACCGCGTCGTCAAGCTGCAGACCGGCTATCTCTATCACTATGCCTTCGCCATGCTGATCGGCGTTGCCGCACTCGTCACCTGGATGATGCTCTGATGACCGCCTGGCCGATCCTATCGCTGGTCACCTTCCTGCCGCTGGTTGGTGTTCTGCTCATCCTTTTCGTGCGTGACGACAGCGACAATGCGCGCCGCAACATCCGCGCCATTGCGCTGTTCACGACCGCGTTCACCTTCGTGGTTTCGCTGTTCATCTGGACCGGCTTCGACAATTCGCAGCCCGGCTTCCAGTTCGTCGAGAAGTTTGCCTGGCTGGATTCCGGCATCTCCTACCATATGGGCGTAGACGGCATCTCCATGCTGTTCGTCATCCTGACCACCTTCCTGATGCCGCTCTGCATCCTCGCTTCTTGGGAATCGATCGAGAAGCGCGTCAAGGCTTACATGATCGCCTTCCTGCTGCTCGAGACGCTGATGATCGGCGTGTTCTGTGCGCTCGACATCGTCTTGTTCTACGTCTTCTTCGAAGCCGGCCTGATCCCGATGTTCATCATCATAGGCGTGTGGGGCGGCAAGCGGCGCGTCTATGCCTCGTTCAAGTTCTTCCTCTATACGCTGGCCGGCTCGGTGCTGATGCTGCTCGCCATCATGGCGATGTTCTTCCAGTCCGGCACCACCGACATCCCGACGCTTCTGACCCACAACTTCCCGGCCAATATGCAGACCTGGCTATGGCTCGCCTTCTTCGCTTCCTTTGCGGTGAAGATGCCGATGTGGCCGGTGCATACCTGGCTGCCGGACGCCCATGTCGAAGCGCCGACGGCCGGCTCGGTGATCCTGGCCGCCATCCTGCTCAAGATGGGCGGCTACGGCTTCCTGCGTTTTTCGCTGCCGATGTTTCCGATCGCATCCGAAATGTTCGCGCCGCTGATCTTCACGCTATCCGTCGTCGCCATCATCTACACCTCGCTGGTGGCGCTGATGCAGGAGGACATGAAGAAGCTGATCGCCTATTCGTCGGTCGCTCACATGGGCTTCGTTACCATGGGCATCTTCGCGATGAACCAGGAAGGCGTCCAGGGCTCGATCTTCCAGATGCTTTCGCACGGCCTGGTCTCAGGCGCGCTGTTCCTCTGCGTCGGCGTCGTCTACGACCGCATGCACACGCGTGACATCGACGCCTATGGCGGGTTGGTCAACAACATGCCGAAATATGCAACCGTGTTCATGATCTTCACCATGGCCAATATCGGTCTGCCCGGCACCAGCGGCTTCGTCGGCGAGTTCCTGACCATGCTCGGCGTGTTCCGGGTCAACACCTGGGTGGCGTTCTTCGCCGCCACCGGCGTCATCCTGTCGGCGGCCTATGCGCTCTGGCTCTACCGCAAGGTGATCTTCGGCGCATTGACCAAGGAAAGCCTGAAAGGCCTGCTGGACCTGTCGACACGCGAGAAGGTGATCATCTATCCGCTGGTCGCGCTGGTCATCTTCTTCGGCGTCTATCCGGCGCCGATCTTCGACGCGACGGCCGAATCGGTCAAGGCGCTCGTCACCAATGTCACTGCATCCATCGGCGCCGCGCAGACCGCGGCGGCGAACTGACTGGGGTTTTGCGAACCATGACGCCGGACCTTCTCTCCAGCCTGTCGCTCTCGACGCCAGAGCTGATCCTCGCCATCGGCGCCTTGGCGCTGTTGATGCTCGGCGCCTATTCGCGCGCCAACACCACCGTCACAGTGAGCGGCCTTGCCGTCGCCGTGCTGGTGATCGCCGGCGCCTGGCTGATCTTTTCCCCGGGGCAGGGCAACGCCTATGGCGAAGCCTTCATCCAGGATCCGTTCGCCCGCTTCATGAAGGTGTTGGCGCTAATCGGCTCGGCGGTGACGCTGGTCATGTCGGTCCGCTTTGCCCAGGCGGAGCATTTCGACAAGTTCGAATATCCGGTGCTGATCCTGCTCTGCACGCTCGGCATGATGCTGATGATCTCGGCCAACGGCATGATCGGGCTCTATCTCGGCCTCGAGCTGCAGTCGCTGGCGATCTACGTGCTGGCGGCGATCAACCGCGACAATCTGCGTTCGACCGAGGCCGGTCTGAAGTATTTCGTCCTTGGCGCGCTGTCTTCGGGCATGCTGCTTTACGGCATCTCGCTGGTCTACGGCTACACCGGCAACACCGGCTTCCAGGAGATCGCCGCGGCGCTGAGCGGCGGCGAGCGCCAGCTCGGCCTCGTCTTCGGCCTGGTTTTCGTGCTGGCCGGCCTTGCCTTCAAGATCTCGGCGGTGCCGTTCCATATGTGGACGCCCGACGTCTATGAAGGTGCGCCGACGCCGGTGACGGCTTTTCTGGCGGCGGCACCCAAAATGGCGGCGATGGCGCTGATGGTGCGCGTCACCATGGGCGCCTTCAAGCCGATCGCCGCCGACTGGCAGCAGATCATCGTCTTCATCTCGATCGCGTCGATGGCGCTCGGCGCCTTTGCGGCGATCGGCCAGACCAACATCAAGCGGCTGATGGCCTATTCCTCCATCGGCCATATGGGCTATGCGCTGGTCGGCCTTGCCGCCAACAGCCAGGACGGCGTGCGCGGCGTCGCCATCTACATGCTGATCTACCTGGTGATGACGCTCGGCACCTTCGCCTTCATCCTCGCCATGCGGCGCAAGGAGGGCAATGTCGAGCAGATCAGCGATCTCGCCGGCCTGTCGGCGACCAACCCGATCATGGCGACGATCCTCACCATCCTGATGTTCTCGCTGGCCGGTATCCCGCCGCTCGCCGGCTTCTGGGGAAAATGGTACGTGTTCCTTGCCGCCATCAATGCCAATCTCTACGCGCTGGCGATCATCGGCGTGCTGGCCTCGGTGGTGGGCGCCTATTATTATCTGCGCATCATCAAGATCATGTGGTTCGACGAACCGGTCGGCGGCTTTGTTCCGATGGCGACCGAACTGCGCGTCGTGCTCGGCGTCTGCGGCGCCTTCGTGCTGTTCTATGTGCTGATCGGCGGCCCGATCGGAACCTACGCCGCTGCCGCAGCCAAGACCTTCTTCTGACGGAATGACATTCAGGCTGGCTCCAACCGCGGCTTCGGAAGGGTTCCGGCTCGAGGCGCACGAGACGGTCGACTCCACCAATGCGCTGGCGCTGGAGCACGCGCGGGCCGGCGATCCGGGCAAGCTCTGGGTCGTCTCAAAAAAGCAGGAAGCCGGGCGTGGCCGCCGTGGCCGCGCCTGGGCGACGCCCGAAGGCAATCTGGCAGCGACGCTGCTGGTGATCACCAACACCGAGCTTCGGCTTGCTGCGACGCTCGGCTTCGTTGCCGGACTGGCGCTGGCCGACGCGCTCGACGCTGTCGTGCCGAAGGGCAGGATCGCGATCGGCCTCGATGGTGCGAGCCAAGGCAAGAACCGTTTCGAGCTGAAATGGCCGAACGATGTGCTTGCCTCGGGCGCCAAGCTCGCCGGCATCCTACTGGAATCGGCGATGCTGGAGGGGGGCCGTTCCGCAGTGGCTGTCGGCATCGGCGTCAATGTGGTGGCTTATCCCAGGGATTTGCCCTATCCAGCGACGTCGCTCAACGCGCTGGGGTCTGCTTGCGATGCCGAGACGCTGTTTCTGGCGCTGTCGGATGCATGGAGCGAGAATGCCCGGCTGTGGAACGAAGGGCGTGGGCTTGCCGCCGTCAGGCAGCGGTGGCTGGCGCGTGCGGCGGGGCTTGGCGGGCAGGTTGCTGTCAGAATTGACGGTAATGTGGTGCGCGGCACCTTCGAGACCATTGACGAGGACTGCCGTTTCGTGATCCGCGACGATGAAGGTTCGGTTCTGACGATCGCCGCCGGCGACGTGCATTTCGGCGCGGTTGCCTCGGCCGGCGGTTGACTGGCCAATACGTTTGACTGGCCTGTATTTGACCAGCTTGAATTTGACCGGCCCAAGAGTTTGACGGGCAAGGAAGGAAAGATCATGGCGAAAGCGGAAAACGCCGAACTTGTCTTCGTGCCGCTCGGCGGTGTCGGTGAGATCGGCATGAACTTCGCCCTCTACGGCTATGGCCCGGCCAATGCGCGCGAATGGATCGTCGTCGATGTCGGCGTCACCTTTCCCGATGCAACCCTGCCCGGCGTCGACCTGGTGCTGCCCGACACGCGCTTCATCGAGGAGAATGTCGCCAATCTGCGCGGGATCGTCATCACCCATGCGCATGAGGACCACTACGGTGCGCTGCACGACATCTGGCCGAAGCTCAAGGCGCCGGTGTGGATGACGCCGTTCAGCGCCGGCCTGCTGGAAGCCAAGCGGCAGGGCGAGCAAGGGGCGCCGAAAATTCCGGTGACGATCTACCGGGCCGGCGAGAAATTCACCGTCGGTCCGTTCGAGATCGAGGCCATCCCCGTCGCGCACTCCATTCCCGAGCCGATGTCGCTGGCGATCACCACTCCGGCCGGCGTCGTCATCCATACCGGCGACTGGAAGATCGATCCGGCGCCGACGGTGGGGCCGATGACCGACGAGTCACGCTTCCGCGCCTATGGCGACAAGGGCGTGCTGGCGCTGATCTGCGATTCCACCAATGCGTTGCGGGAAGGGGAATCGCCGTCCGAAGTGGCGGTGGGCGAGGGCATCAAGAGCGTCATCCAGAACGCCAAGGGCCGCGTCGCCGTCACCAGCTTCTCCTCCAATGTCGGGCGCATCGTCTCCATCGCCAAGGCAGCGCGGGATGCCGGCCGCCAGTGCCTGGTGCTTGGCCGCTCGATGAAGCGCGTCATCGATGTGGCTGATGAACTCGGCTATATGGACGGCTTGCCGGAATTCATCGCCGAGGAAGATTACGGCTTCATCCCGCGCGAAAACCTCGTCATCATCTGTACCGGCAGCCAGGGCGAGCCGCTTGCCGCACTCGCCAAGCTGTCGCGCGACGAGATGAAGTCGGTGGCGCTGACTGCCGGCGACACGGTGGTGTTTTCCTCGCGCACCATTCCCGGCAATGAGAAGGCGATCCTCGAGATCAAGAACCGCCTGATCGATCTCGGCATCAAGATCATTGAGGACGGCGATGCGCTGGTGCATGTCTCCGGTCATCCGCGCCGCAGCGAATTGCGCAAGATGTATGAATGGGTGCGGCCGCAGATCGGCGTTCCCGTGCATGGCGAGGCGGCGCATCTGGTGGCGCAGGGCTCGCTGATGTCGACGTCCGGCATCGGCCAGGTGGCGCAGGTGCGCGACGGCGACATGCTCAGGCTCTATCCGGGTGCGGCTGCGATCATCGACCAGGTGCCGTTCGGCCGCATCTACAAGGACGGAAGGCTGGTCGGCACCGACCAGGCGATGGGCATTCGCGACCGGCGCAAGCTGTCCTTCGCCGGCCACGTCGCCGTCAATGTCGTGCTCGACGACAAATACGAACTCGCCGGCGATCCCGATCTCGTCGCCATCGGCGTCGCCGAGGCCGATGGCAGCGGCGAGAGCCTGGAAGACCTGATGATCGATGCGGCAATCGGCGCCGTGGACTCCATCCCCCGCCAGCGCCGAAAAGACCTCGACCTGGTCCAGGAGGCGGTGCGGCGCGCGGTGCGCGGCGCGGCCAACGAAGCCTGGGGCAAGAAGCCGCTGGTGACGGTGTTCGTCACGCGGTAAGGGAATAGGGGAGTAGGGCAGTACGGCAGTAGGGGAGAAAGTAGTTTTCCCTACTCCCATACTGCCCTATTGCCTTACTGCCCTAAGGACGCAGTCAATGCTCGGACGCCTCAACCATGTCGCGCTTGCCGTGCCGGATCTGGCTGCGGCGGCGGCGGCCTATCGGGATACGCTTGGCGCCCGCGTGACCGCGCCGCAGGCGCTGCCGGAGCATGGCGTGACGGTGGTGTTCGTCGACGTCGGCAATACCAGGATCGAGTTGCTGGAGCCGCTCGGCGAAGGCTCGCCGATCGCGGCATTCCTCGAGAAGAATCCGTCCGGCGGAATGCACCATGTCTGCTACGAGGTTGACGACATTGTTGCGGCGCGCGACCGTCTCAAGGCCAGCGGCGCGCGCGTGCTGGGCGATGGCAATCCGAAGACCGGCGCGCATGGCAAACCCGTATTGTTTCTGCACCCCAAGGACTTTTTCGGCACGCTGGTCGAACTGGAGCAAGCATGAGCTGGGTCTCTTTCATCGCCCTGTTCTTCGCCACATGGTGGGTGGTGTTGTTCGCCGTCTTGCCGTTCAGCATGCGGACGCAGGACGAGGACCAGGATGTGACGCTGGGTACGGTTCCGAGCGCGCCGCGCGGACCGCATATGCTGCGCGCCGCACTGCGCACGACGATCGCCACACTGGTCCTGATGGGCATCTTCTACGGCATCACGAGAGGGCTTGGTCTCGGCATCGACGACATCCCGCACATCGTGCCGGATTTCAACCAGAGCCCAGCGCATTAGCCGGCTACCCAATGTCCGGCTATCCAAGACCTATGCCGACGCCCTGAAATCAAGCTCAGCCAGCAAGGTCAACCCAAGTAAAGGCCGTGGGCCGGATTTGGGCTGACGCAACGTCATGTAGTTTGGCAATCTGTCTTGCTAACCAAATGATTGCACAAAAAAAATGCAAGGCGCGAGGCCTTGCAATTTAAACGCGTCCGATCTGTTTCCGGTGTCCGGCGGCAGCGAGTTACCGCGCCTAGATCGCATCCTCCCAAGACTTTGACCGCGTAGGAGGGCAGATTTTTCTCCGCCCTCTCGGTTATCGGGGCACACTAGCCTAAGGCGGGTGAAAATGTCACGAAGAATTTTGCCCGGAAACAGGCAATCTCGTGCTGCAGTGCACAATAGTACGGCAGGCGTTGCTTGCGAAACGCCCAGCAAGCCGTGTGCGGCAATTGCGGCGTCTGTGCAGCGCCTGGGCCGGGTTTCCATTCCGCCATGAAATGGCTATGAAGCCGGGGCAAGCAAGCCTGCGCTGCGCCGATTCCGGCGCCGCCATCCTCTCTCACGGACCAGTTCATGCGTTTGTCGCGCTATTTCCTGCCCATCCTCAAAGAAAATCCGCGCGAGGCCGAGATCGTCTCGCATCGGCTGATGCTGCGCGCCGGCATGATCCGCCAGCAGGGGCAAGGCAGCTTCTCCTGGCTGCCGCTCGGCAAGCGGGTACTGGACAAGGTCTGCCGGATCATTCGCGAGGAGCAGAATCGCGCCGGCGCGCTCGAAATCCTGATGCCGACCATCCAATCGGCCGAGCTGTGGCGCGAAAGCGGCCGCTACGAAGACTACGGCAAGGAGATGCTGCGCATCAAGGACCGGCAAGATCGCGACATGCTCTACGGCCCGACCAACGAGGAGATGGTCACCGAGATCTTCCGCTCCTACGTCAAGTCCTACAAGGACCTGCCGCTCAACCTCTATCATATCCAGTGGAAGTTTCGCGACGAGGTGCGCCCGCGCTTTGGCGTCATGCGTTCGCGCGAATTCCTAATGAAGGACGCCTATTCCTTCGACCTCGATTATGAAGGCGCCAAGGCCGCTTATAACCGTATGTTCGTGTCCTATCTCAGGACGTTCACGCGCATGGGGCTGCAGGCGATCCCGATGCGCGCCGACACCGGGCCGATCGGCGGCGACCTCAGCCATGAGTTCATCATCCTGGCCGACACCGGCGAGAGCCAGGTGTTTTGCCATCGCGACTATCTCTCGCTTGATGTACCGGGGGCGAATACCGACTTTTCGAATGACGCCGAGATTGCCGAGATCGTCAAGACATGGACGACGCCCTATGCCGCCACCGACGAAATGCATGACGAGGCGGCATGGGAAAAGCTCACCGAAGCCGACAAGGTCTCGGCGCGCGGCATCGAGGTCGGCCATATCTTCCATTTCGGCGACAAATATTCCAAGCCGATGGGCGCCAAGGTGACCGGGCCGGACGGCAAGGATCATTTCGTCTCTGGCGGTTCCTACGGCATCGGTCCGTCGCGGCTGGTCGCGGCGATTATCGAGGCCAGCCATGACGATAACGGCATCATCTGGCCGGAAGCGGTGGCGCCGTTCGACATCGGCCTGATCAACATGAAGGCTGGCGATGCCGAATGCGACCGCGTCTGCGGTGAGATGCATGCCGCCTTTGCCGCCGCCGGCAAGGAGGTGCTCTACGATGACACCGACCAGCGGCCGGGAGGCAAGTTCGCTACCGCCGACCTGATCGGACTTCCGTGGCAGGTGATCGTGGGGCCGCGCGGCGTCGCAGCCGGCGAGGTCGAGATCAAGAACCGCAGGACCGGCGAGCGCGAGACGCTGCCGATCGGCGACGTGAAAAAGCGTTTCGGTGCCGCCGCATGAACGAAGCGGCAGCAGCCAAACCTTCGGGGGCAGGACCCTTTTCCGGCTTTGAGCGTATGGTTGCGTGGCGCTATCTGCGCTCGCGCCGCAAGGAGACGGTGATCTCGGTCATCGCCTCGATCTCCTTCCTCGGCATCATGCTGGGCGTTGCCACGCTGATCGTCGTCATGGCGGTCATGAACGGCTTTCGCGCCGAACTGCTGACGCGCATCCTCGGCGTCAACGGGCACCTGATCGTGCAGCCGCTCGACATGCCGCTGGAGGACTATGCCCAGGTCGCCGGCCGCATCAACGGCGTGCCCGGCGTCAAATACGCCATTCCGCTGATCGACGGGCAGGTGCTGGCGCAAGGCAATGTCGGCGGCGGCACCGGCGCGCTGGTGCGCGGCATACGCGGCGAGGACCTCGGCAAGATCACCATCGTCGCCAACAACATCAAGGAGGGCTCGATCGTCGGCTTCGACACCGGCGAGGGCGTCGCCATCGGCAGCCGCATGGCCGAGAATCTCGGCCTTGTGCTTGGCGATACGATCACGCTGATCTCGCCCGAGGGCGACGTCACGCCGCTCGGCACGACGCCGCGCATGAAGGGCTATCCGGTCACCGCGATCTTCGAGGTCGGCATGTCGGAATATGACAGCTCCATCGTTTACATGCCGTTCTCGGAAGCGCAGCTTTATTTCAACATGGACGGCCGGGCGCAGACGATCGAGATCTACACCGACAATCCCGACAATATCGACGCGCTGAAGCCGAAGGTCGAAGAGGCGGCGCAGCGGCCGATCAGCCTTGTCGATTGGCGGCAACGCAACAAGACGTTCTTCGACGCGCTGCAGGTCGAGCGCAACGTCATGTTCATGATCCTGACGCTGATCGTGCTGGTGGCGGCGCTCAACATCATTTCGGGCCTGATCATGCTGGTGAAGGACAAGGGCCACGACATCGCCATCCTGCGCACCATGGGAGCGACGCGCGGCGCGATCCTGCGCATCTTCCTGATGACAGGCGCTGCGATCGGCGTTGTCGGCACCATCGCCGGCGTGCTGCTCGGTATCTTGATCTGCCTCAACGTCGAGCGCATCCGCCAGTTCTTCTCCTGGCTGGCCGACGAGCGGCTGTTCAATCCCGAGCTTTATTTCCTAAGCCAGCTGCCGGCCCGCATGGATGCCAGCGAGACGATCTCGGTCGTTCTCATGGCTTTGGCGCTGTCGTTCCTGGCGACACTGTTTCCGGCGTGGCGGGCGGCCAGGCTCGATCCGGTCGAAGCGCTGAGGTACGAATGATGGCCGAGGCCATTATCGAGCTGAAGAGCGTCGAACGGCACTATGTGCAGGGGCCGCGCAAGCTGGCCATCCTGAACGGCGCCGATTTTTCGCTTAAGCGTGGCGAGATGGTGGCGCTGGTGGCGCCTTCGGGCACCGGCAAGTCGACGCTGCTCCACACCGCCGGGCTGCTGGAGCGGCCGGACGCCGGCGACGTGATCCTGGCGGGGCGCGCCTGCGGTCGGCTTTCCGACGACGAGCGCACGGCGATCCGCCGCAACGATGTCGGCTTCGTCTATCAGTTCCATCACTTGCTGCCGGAATTCTCGGCGCTGGAAAACATCATGATGCCGCAGCTGATAAAAGGGCTGGCGCGCAAGGAGGCGGCCGAGCGGGCGGCGCAATTGCTCGACTACATGCAGATCGGCAAGCGGGCGCATCATCGCCCTTCCGAGCTCTCCGGCGGTGAGCAGCAGCGCGTCGCCATTGCGCGCGCCGTCGCCAATGCGCCGCTGGTGCTTTTGGCCGACGAGCCGACCGGCAATCTCGACCCGGTGACCGCTTCCTACGTGTTCGAGGCGCTGGCAGCGCTGGTCCGGCAATCGGGCCTGGCGGCACTGATCGCCACCCATAATCACGAGCTTGCCTCGCGCATGGATCGCCGCGTGACGCTTGCCGACGGCAAGGTCGTCCCGCTTTAGGGTGTGCTAAGACCGAGGTGATGCCGGCCTGCGAACTGGCGTGCGCCGTCCGCTATTTTTCGTGCGCGCTCTCGGCCCGAAACCGTCGGCAATCTGCCTCTCAACCCTTTCTTAACCCTGCCGAAACTGACCGCACGCAATTCCGGCCATGCCGGGATTGCGATCGTTGACATTCGAACAAAACTAGAACAAAATACGAACATACTAACAACAGGAGAGAGCTATGACCGATCTTGTTCAGGATGTCGTCTCGCTGGTGTGCATGAGCACGTTCCTCATTTCCATGGCAATCTGGATCGGCGCGATGTGAGGATGCGCTGAAAGACATGGCTAGAACGCTGACGAGCCGTTCTTCGCGGAGGAGAGGGGCGCAGCGTAGGAATTCGGTCTTCAGTGAGGTCCTGTCAGCCGACTTTGCGGGCCGCCTCGACCTGCAAAGGCGCTGCCGGGCCGAAGACATCTTCGAAGGCTGATTTCAGCGCCAGGTCGAGATCGGCCATTGTTACGGGAAGGCCGAGATCGATGAGGCTGGTGACGCCGTGATCCTGGACGCCGCACGGCACGATGCCGCTGAAATGGCTGAGGTCCGGTTCGACATTGATGGCAATGCCGTGGAAGCTCACCCAGCGCCTCAGCCTGATGCCGATGGCAGCGATCTTGTCCTCGGCGACCGAGCCGTCGGGCAAAGCGGGGCGATCCGGCCGCACCACCCAGACGCCGACGCGGTCCTCGCGGCGTTCGCCGCGTACGTTGAAGGCGGCCAGCGTGCCGATGATCCATTGTTCGAGTGCCGCGACGAAGGCGCGGACATCCTCGCGCCGCCGCTTGAGGTCGAGCATGACATAGGCGACGCGCTGGCCCGGCCCATGATAGGTGTATTCGCCGCCGCGCCCGGCGGCAAAGACCGGGAAGCGGTCCGGCTCGATCAGGTCCTCGAAACGGGCGCTGGTGCCGGCGGTATAGAGCGGCGGATGCTCGACCAGCCAGACCATCTCGCCAGCCGCGCCGCTGCGGATTGCTTCGGCGCGCGCCTCCATCACGGCGAGCGCATCGGGATAGGCGGTGAGCCCGGGCTCAATGCGCCATTCGACCGGCGCCGAGCCGGGCGAGGGCAGGAACGACGTGGCGATCTGGCTGCGTTCTGTCATGATATCTCGTCTCGCCCCTCATATGGCGGCAATCGGTACAAACGTCCAGTTCCGGGCACGTTCGGCGCTTTGCAGAGTTAAGCCGATATCCGGCCGATTATTGCTGGCCGCGCACTTGTTTCACCGGAAACGATTTGCTACACGCCGCGGGCCGGTTCGTTCTGGCTCCTACCACGTGCGGTCGTGGCGGAATTGGTAGACGCGCAGCGTTGAGGTCGCTGTGGGGCAACCCGTGGAAGTTCGAGTCTTCTCGACCGCACCAATCGATTTTTTAGCCGTTGAAATCATTGCGATTCGACGTCGGCTTCATAAGAGATGACGATGCCGGGCGTCAGGTCGCGCGGCGCTATAGGATCGAACGCCGCGAAAGTGCGCCACGCCTCGCGGACATAGAGCCTGTCGCCAACTGTATAGGGCAGCGCCTTCAGCAGCGCGGCATGGCGTAGATCATTCCAGCGGCTGGCCTTGTCGCGGAAATGCCAGTCGTAGCCTGGCGTGTCGCTTGGACCGAACATGCGGATGTTGCCGAAACCATTAAGTCTTGTCGGCACCCGCCGCGTTTGCGTCTTGGTGCCGGCGAGCAGCGCGCGTACCATCGGGGCGTTGAAAAGGATTGGCCTGTCCGTCATTGCTCACCCCGCTTCGGCGCCGGCAATAGCGGCTGCATCGGGTTGGTCTGGTAGGCGATGGCGATGTTCGGCTTTACGTGCTCTGCGACGGTCATCCCGTCGGGCATTTGAATATGCGCGAGCGGCCAATATCTCGAAGGCAAGTTCGATGTCATAAACGACCGGGTGACAACAGTCGAGCAAAGGGCTTCGTCGGCGAGCAATCAGGTGACGCAGGTCAATGAGCGCCTGATCGCGGTCGAGACCAAGCAAACCCAGGATGCCGCCTCGAGCGAGAAATTCCAGAGCGCCACGCTGACCCGTCTGGACCGGGTGCAAGACAGCATCGTCGGGCTGTCGAACGCGGTGGCGGCTCTTACGGCAACACTCCAGGCCGTAGCCGAAGAGCGAAACCGATCGCCGCGGCGCTGACCATTTTCCCGACGCCGGCAATATGATCGCCCGCCGCGCCGAAAGGTGCGGCGGGCCTTTGTCCGCTCTTAGGCGTGCGCTCTCTCAGCGCTTCGGCCTAGAACCACCTAGGGAAGCGGAGGAAAAATCATATCAAATTCAAGATATCAATTAGTTCTGATCACCTAAATCAAGCACCGGGTCTTCGGGGTGTTCAGCAGCCTTGGTGAAATCGATAGTCGCCTCTTTACACCACGTTGGCCCAAACGCAGTCGTGTTAGGATAGTGATTGACCGCGACCGGCGCTTGAATACAAACGCCAACACGGTCCTTTGCCACCTGCCAGTAGAAAGCTGGTCTGTTCTGCATCTGGTAGCCTGGATCGACAGGTGCTTGTGGATTGTATAATGGTGCCTGAAAATTCCATGATGTTGTCAATGCACTGAATGATGCAGCCAATACTATTCTACATCTTGCCTCGCTCTTTGTCTCATTTTGGAATACTGAGTTTATGAGATAGAATTCCAGTTGGCCATAGCAATTAAAAATTGTTCCGGTGTCCCTATCAACTAAGAAGGTGTCTGATCTGATTATGTGCTGCGCCATCTGACCTGCCACAACTCTGCTGGCTCTTGTCTGAGCGACTGAACCGGAGACGTTTGGTATGAGCTGAAAGTCGGCGGCCACGGCGGGGGATGTTATCGTAAGGGCAAAGGCGGCCAGCAACCTAGACAGTCTGTCCATAGTGCAGCTCCCAAGTCTAATGAGTATCGGCGGCTCGTAATCAATCACCGAAATATGAAGAGGGCAAGCTCCCGATCTATTCCGCAGGGCAACCCAACGCAAGAAGTTGGTATTGACCGCGCTTTTTTTGCGTCTGTCGGACGGGATTGACTTGCACTCCCGATCATGAACGGAATGAGAACATCCAATCGGGGGTCCTCATGCATTCCGCCATCGACATTTCCGGCATGCCTGCCGGCGACGCGGTCGACAGTTTTGTCATCCTGCCGCCATCTGGCGCCCGCTCCGACGCGGCGTTGCGCGAGGTCGAGGCTTTCCTGAAGGGCTGCTTCCCGGAATACGATTTTCTCGCCAATGGAGGGCACAGCGTTGAGAGAACGCTAAACAACGGCAAGTGAGAACGGCTGGAGAACATTCTATGCGGCCCGTGTTCCTCTCGGCAGGATGAGGCCCGAGAACGCAATGTGCTCCCAGCCCACCGGAGACGGTCGAGGCGGCGATTAAACTCATCGAGGCGAAAACAACTCCGGCTGAAGCCGCCCGACAGCTTGGGCTTGGGCGCTCCACCGTCTATCGGGGAATGCGCCGGCTGGGCATCAGCCGCCCAACTTGAGCGTCTTTCAAATCCAGCAAGACGTCGTTGGCAACTCAGTACAGATTGAAACAGGTAAGATGCGGTTTTCGGAGGAATTGATGCATTACACACTCCATGCTGCGCCAGGCTCTTGCTCTTTTGCACCTCACATCGTCATGGAGGAGATTGGAAGGCCCTATTCGCTGGCGTTGATGTCGCCAGGCCATCCCGAAGCCAAGACCGACGAATTTCACCGCTTAAACCCGAAAGGGCGAATCCCTGTTCTCATTGCCGACAATTTCACTCTCACTGAAGCGCCGGCAATCTTATTTCACCTGGGCCTGACGAATCCAGACGCGCGGCTCCTGGGAGCGGATGCAGAAAACATCATCCGTTCCATCGAATGGTTTAACTGGCTATCGAGTGCGGTTCACGCGGTCGCCGTCCGAATGATCTGGCGCGCCGACTTTTTCTTACCGGATCAATCGATGTACGAGCCCTTGATTCATAAAGGAAAGGAGCACTTGGCTTCCGCGTTTGCCCTTATAGAATCCAAGTTGACGGACCGAGATTGGGCCGTAGGAGGGTCCTATTCAATCGTTGATCCGTATTTGCTCGTATTCTACAGGTGGGGAAATCGTATGGCCGTTGACATGCGAAATACCTACCCAGCTTGGACCTCTCATGCACGTCGGTTGGAGGAGCGAGCGGCTGTGCAACGAGCCTTAACGCAAGAGGGAATATCCCTCTGGGAGTAGCTGTCGCGTTGCCGAATCCAAAAATTCGCAAGACCATAATCCTACGCGGTCGTGCTTAAATGTCTGGTAGCGTTGTTTAGCGGGAAACCAACGCTACGGCCTCCAATGGCGAGGCCATGCCGTTCGACGGCGATTACCAGGTGCTGCCGGTCTGCGGTGTGGTCGGCGACGATCCGGACACGTTGCGCATGCTGGACTATCCCGAGCAATCGGTGACAATGGGCATCACCACGGCGCTGAAGGGTTTTCGCCCCGGGCAGCCGCCGGCGCTGAACTAGACAGACGGTCGCGCCGCGGGGCTTTCATCAAAGACGAGGAACGCGACGGCTTTTCCACTCGTTGATCCCTTATGCCCTCTACCTCAATTCGCAAAACGGAATACGATCCCGAGCGCAAGGTCCTTTCGGTGTGGTTCGTCGCCAGCGGTAAGCAGTACGAGTTTGAGGGAGTACCGCCGGAGACCTTTGCGGCATTCAAAGCCGCGTTCGCCAAGGGCCGCTACTTTAACGACCATATTCGCAATCACTTCCGCTACCGGCTTGTCGCTGCCGACGACGGGTGACGACCGTTGACGATCATCCCCCGTTCGAGGGATGCGTTACGACATACCAAGACCTAAACCCTAGTCGTGATTAAGGGATCGACTGCCGGAGGCCTCGCGTTCGTACCTCCGATGATGCCTACGCTGGTGGCGAAGCCGCCCCAGGGCGACGGATGGGGTCACGAGGTCAAATTCGACGGCTATCGGTCACAGATCATTGTCGACGCCGGACGCGCGCGCATATTCACCCGCCGCGGCCTCGACTGGACGTCGAAATATCGCGACCTCGCCGCAATAGCCAAAACGCTGGATGTCGAGAACGCCATCCTCGACGGCGAAATCATCGTGCTCAACGACAAGGGCCTGTCCGACTTTGCCGAGCTGCGCAAGGCGATCACGCGGCGCCAGCACGATCTCTATTTCGTCGCTTTCGATCTGCTGCACCTCAACGGTCATGATTTGCGCGACATGGCCGTTGAGGAGCGCCGCGAGATCCTGGAGGGCATCATCCCATTGGACATCCGCATCCAGTTCAGCCAGGCGCTGCCAGGCGAGGCGAATGCGATCTATCACCTTGTCGATCAAGCCGGCCTTGAAGGTATGGTGTCGAAGCGTCTCGGCAGCAAGTATGTCAGTGGCCCGACCACCAACTGGCTGAAGACCAAATGCTATACCGTCGGCGAGTTCGAGCTTCTCGGCGTCGAGCGCGAACAAGGCAAGCCAACTTTCGCCCTGATGGCCGAGCCCGGCACGCGAAAATATGTCGGCAGCGCCTTTGTCAGTATCAATCGAGAGATGCGCGAGCGGCTTTGGACGCGAGTCCAGGAACATGCCGGCCCGCCGCCGAAGGACATGCCAAAGCGGCCGGCGACGCAATGGGTGAAGCCGGGGATCAAGGTCCGCATCAAGCATCTGAGGGGAGAGGAAGACCTGCGGCATGCCTCGCTGCAGGATTTCTGGGAGGAATAGCTACTGCTCGATCGTTAGCGGCTGGTGCACCGGCTCGGCATGGTGAAACACCTGTCCAAGATCGCGAGCGTCGAAATTCTGTCCGCACACCGGACAGTAGATGAAGTGCTTGGCTTCATCATCGACCGGCCCGTCATGCGGCTTGCCCTTGTAACCCGTCGCAATGTTGTTGGTCCTGACCCATTTCATCAGGCGCGATCTGGCGCGCGCCCGGCGATCGTCAAGGCCGGCCGGCCCGCATCATGGCGCGGGCGATGGCGAGCTGCGCCTCGACCTTGGCGTTTTCCTTCTGCGTCATGTTGTCGGCGGCGATCAGCCGCCTCAGCGCCCGCACGATCTCTCCGCGCGCCCAGCCGGCCTCGATCATGCAATCGACGATCGCCTGGAAACCGGGCTCAATAGCCTGCTGGCAATCGATCTCGCGGTCGGCATACTCGCCATGTCGTCTTGGCGGACTGATCATTTTCGAATTGCTCCTCAGAGATATGCTTCGCCGTCGGCGCGGTGTTCAAAACAGAACCAATGCGATGGCTGCCTCGGCTTGGCAAATCCCCATCCTGCATCTTTGCCGCAATCGGGATGCTCGCATCTATGATGCTGAACGCCCGGACGCGTGACGGGCTCTAGTGCGCCGAGAAGACGGATCAGTTCGTCGTTCATCGGGATGCTTTCAAAGCAGCGAGCCTTGTGCAGGCGCCTGCAGCGGAACTTTGATCTGTGTGGCCGGCTTCTCGACGATGACGAGGGCGTCGTCGGCCGCCGGCCCCTGCAGCCGCTTTGCTTCCGACCATGGCGCGGTCAGCCAAGTCTCGGCTTCGTCTCGCGAGGTCAGGATCACCGGCATTGCCTTCTCGTGGATCGGCTCGATTAACGCGTTTGGCTTCGTGGTTATGAAAGCATAAAGTTCGTGGTCGCCAGGGCCTTCCTTGACCTTGCGCACCCCTTGCCAGCGCGTCCATAGCCCAGCGAAGAAGAACAGCGGCCGGTCCTCGCTGAGGGCGAACCAGAAGTTCCGCTGAATGCCCGTCTCGGGGTCCTTGTCACCGGGCGTGGGGCTGGGCTCGGCAAAGCTCGTCACCGGGACGACGCAACGGTGCTCGATGCCGACATATTGCTGCCAGTGCCCATATTGAGGGTTGCGGATATTTGTCGTGCCGGAATCGGCATTGCCTTTGACGCGCTCCGGCGGCGTCGGCATTCCCCAGCGCAGTTTAGCCAGTTCGCGCTCCCCGTCCGCTACGTTGCGAACGACCGGGCCGAACTGGTTGGGATAGATGTCGATCGACGGCTCAAGGTTGCCCAGGAGATCGCGCAAGGCTCCGGTCCATTGGCGAATCGCCTCTTGGCTGGTAGTGATGTTGTAGAGGTTACACATGTCGTCGCCTTAGTTGCGCAGGGCTTGGGGAACGCTCAGCGGCCCGAGATCGAGAATTCCCTTGTATTCGCCCGTCCGGCGCCACACGCCGTGTGCCTTGCCGTTTTCCCGATCGCGCTTGGGATCGAACATGATGCCTCCGAATTGGTCGAGGAACACCTGTGCGGACGCCTGGTCGCCGAAGCAGTAGAGCCGCCAGTCCTCATGCGTCTGATCCGGCCATATCGCCTGCACCTGCCTTTTGATTGGGACCAGCCCGCGCTCTTCGCAAAAATCGCGGATCAGCGAGAAGCTGTGTCCCGTGCATAGATCATCGGGCAGCGCAACCTGGTAAGGCCACTCGCGGTCAATCTTGGCCGGCGAGGGGCGACGGCTGCGCATCGGGTCAGTGGTGAGCGCCGGGTTTCTTGCTCTCTCTCAGATAAATGTCGGTCTGGTGGCGCATCGCATCCGAAAGCGACAACGCCAGATCGAGGTCTTCAGGATAGATCGCCAATATCCAAGTGGCCGTCAGCTCCGCAATAGCCTGTTTCTGGCTGACGTCGGACAGGCCACGCATTTGCTTTGCCATCTTACTGACGGCCCGGTGAATGGCGGCCCGCTCGCGCTTTACCGTGGCATATATCTCGGGCTGCTCGGACTCGGTCGCGGTAATCGGTTTCATGGGTGTGTCTCCAATTCGCTGACAGTGAACGAAATGAGAACATCAGAGTCAAGAGCCTCTTGACGGAACAGGAATATGTTCCTTGTCTAGAGGGATGGCGCACGATCCAATCGACACGCTGGGCAAGGCGACCCGGCACAACATGCTTGTGAAAGCCGAATGCAGCTGCGGCAATGTCCGCTACTGCCGCTCGGCCGACCTGATGATGGTCTATGGCGGCGGCGTCGACCCGCTAAGGCTCAAATTTGATTGCAGCCGATGCAAGCCGACGGTGAAGATCACCTTGCTCGAGGTGCATCCGGAACACTTGCCGAAGCGGCTGATGATCCACAAGCCGATGAAAGTCGACGGCAAGATCCGTTGGATCACCGAGCGGCTTCGTGGATGAGCGCCTGCCAGTGGTCGACAGAAACTATCAGGCCGTGTAGCCCTATCGTAAAAGGGCGGCGTGGAAATATGACTCGATATGCGTTCGTAGACGGTGCAAACTTTCGCCTAATGATAGACGCGACGCGGGGTTATTTCGGAATCCCCCAAGCGGCTGGGTTCGATTTTGAGCGGTTCTTCCAAGACAAATTTAGCGCTGATCGAGTATTCTACTACGACGCGATCCCGGCACAAAAGTCTGGCCAATCAGATGCTGAACACGCCCTTGAGGTGGAGAGGGTTGAGGCGCTCTTTCAGAAGATCAACAGTTGCGGCGGCGTGCACGTGAAAACTGGTGTCGCACGACACAGGCGCAAACGCGGCATGGAGCAGAAAGGTGTCGACATACTATTGGCCTTGGATGCCTATCGCCATGCGGTCGGGGGCTTGGACACGGTTGTATTGTTCACAGGCGACGGTGATTTTTATCCAGTATTGGAAGCACTTCAGAACACACATGCAAGAACGATACTGTTTTGCAGTCGGCTCTATGCTCCAAGTTATCTTACCGAAATGGCTGACTTCGTTGAGCATGTGAACGAGGCTACCTTTGCAAGTTTTTTCGAGGCGTCCCCCGAATTCAATCCGTCCGCATTGGGTGTCATGAATGGGGGGCTTTCCAGTTATACCGTGATCACGCAGAAGAAACTCAGGAAGGTGAACTCGCTTCAGATATCAGGTGAAATCGTCGAGATTTGGGAGAGAGAGGATTCCCCATATGTTTACGCTATTCGGGTTGAGAAAGGATTTTCGTTCGTTGCTGCGGCCGACGACAAGACACTCGTAAAACTCCTAGAAAATCAACTGGGTTTTACTGAAGCGACGCACGGTCGTATCCGCACATAGGTGCGGCCTGAAGGATTCGAGGGGGCTATCTATATTGGTGAAGTGCTTGACCGCGACACGACCCTTCTGCCAACAAGCTGTATGAAAATCACGAACGGGCCGTAGGGGTCAGGTGCGGGGGCCAGAGCTAGTTTGTCAGCAAAATCATGGGGCATATTTTCCCCGCACCTTGCGCAAGTGGTTGTGTCGCCTCAGTTTGGCACAATTCTCGACCGCACCATTAAATTCGAAAGCGCCCCGTTGAGTTCGAGCACGGCAAAGAGCGTCTTTGTCAGGCGCGAGGCTTTTTTGCCTGCGATCGCGAGTTTGGCCGATGCGAAAACGCCATCGGCGCGTAGCCATATATGCGGTTTGCGTGGATAATTATTCGCGCACCAGGCGTCCGGTTGCCCACCAGATCACAGATACAGCAGCGATCGATACGTAGCCGTCCAGGGCATAGTGCCATCCAGTGTACACCGATCCGTACAGGATCAGGGCTGCAAACGCCCAACCCAGAGCGCCCAGCCAGAGATTGATCGAGGACAGCAAATAGGCGTTCAGTGCGGCAAAGGCGACATGCATGCTTGGCATGGCCGAGATGCCGCCGCCAAGGCTTGGCCGGCCACTCCGGTAAGCCATCAGGAGATATGCTGCGGGTTCCCGCACCATGTAATTATGGTCCAGTCTGTCCAAGGCGGCATTCAATCCGTGGAAGCGATCCACGCCAACAAACTGGTGGTAGTAAACCGGCCCGACCGATGCCAGCGCCAAAGCCAAGACAGTTCCGAGGATGCACAACGTCAGCGCTGCCGCGCTGAGATAGCGGATGCGCGCAATCTCGTCCGACCAGAGCGCCACGAAAAGGATGGTGCCGAACCACTGGTAGAACCAAATGACTTCATAGCTGTTGAAGACGACGAGCGACCACCCGTTGCTGTCGAGCTTATGGGCGATCTCCCACGGCGGCATCCCGTGCAACCATTCATCAGCGTCGGCTAACCAGTGGTCGGCATAGTATGGGACGACGGACGGGATGGCGATCTTGTAGGTAGAGAACGCGGTCAAGCTGGCAAAGAAGAACAGCAGCACCAACAGACAGCCGCGCCAGCGCCCTTGAACCAAATCCAGGGCGTAGCGAACCGGTTGCCGTCGGCCATGGATGAGCGCGGCACAACAGACGCCACCGATAAACAAGACCGGCATGCCAATAAGAAACTTGTGAGAATAGATTAGGGCTGATGTACGGAATACTTCTGGATATAGTGCAGATGCACCTAACACGTACATTGCCATAAACAAGGAGAGGCGCAATTGCCATATGGCTGAGGGCCTGTGGCGAGAGGCTTCCGTAGTTAGGGCCAAGCCAATTTACCCGTTCTTAATGTTTCGCCGGAGAGACATATACACCGATAAGGTAAAAACCTTGCCGTCAGGTTTACTTTTCCCCGGTGGTCGACACCTGCCGGCTCGCATGCGGTGGATTGATTCCCTGAGCAATCTTGCATCCGCATTGCTGTCCATGCCCCGCGCGAAGGAATTGCCCGGAGCCTCGGGGTCGAACCGGCCGGTGCTTAAACACGGGCCCGCCACTCCCTCGGTTGACCTATCATAAGTTTTAGATTATCATAAGTCATGGTTTATGATTACGCAGGAATGGTGGCCTTGGCCGATCCGACACGCCGCAAGGTGTTCGAGCTCATCGCCGATCGGCCGCGCTCGGTCATCGATCTGACGCGGGTGCTTCCGGTCTCGCAGCCGGCGGTATCGCAGCACCTCAAAGTGCTGAAGGAAGCCCGACTGGTCCGTGCCGAGCCCAAGGGCGCCAGCAATATCTATCATCTCGACCCGCATGGGCTCGGCGAGATGCGCGCCTGGCTCGATCGCATGTGGGGCGATGCGCTCGACGCCTTCAAACGGGAAGTCGACAACAGCAAGGAGAAGAGGAAATGACGACCATGATCAAGCCCGCACCGGTCAGGAAGTCGGTGACCGTGGAGGTGCCGCTCGACAAGGCATTCGATGTGTTCACGACAGGGTTCGGACGGTGGTGGCCGGCTTCGCACTCAATCGGCAAATCCGCCCTGACGACCGCGGTGATCGAACCGAAAGCCGGCGGCCGCTGGTACGAGATCGGCGAGGATGGGTCAGAATGCGATTGGGGCGAGGTTCTCGCCTGGGATCCGCCGTCGAGGCTGACGCTCGCCTGGCGTATCGGGGCCGACTGGCGCTACGATCCGGCATTGCTGACCGAGGTCGACATCCGCTTTGTCGCGCTCGGCGAGAATTCGACGCGGGTGGAACTCGAGCACCGGCTTCTGGAGAACATGGGCGAGACCGCAGAAGCAGCGCGCCAGGCCTTCGAATCGGAGCGTGGCTGGAGTGGTGTCCTTGGCGCCTACGCGGCTGAGGCCAAACGCTACGCTGCCTGATCGGCAGGCCTCTAAGCCCGATATCCAGCGAGGCCGTCGCAGCGTCGGCCTCGCCTCATTCCCGGTGCAGCATATGCCGTTCTGCCCGACCACCGGGACTAATGTTGTTGGGCGACCGATTCCCCGACCGGGGCACACCACACCTGGCGTTGTCGCGGACTACCCGGCAGTTGGTCGGCGGCGATGGCAGAGCTGGATTACCGGTGCTTCTCGACGAAAGCCTTGCAGGCGGGTGACAACTGCTCGATCATGCTCTGAAGGTCGCATTTGCCGATCGGTGTCATTGGGCAAAGCCGTTTGTAGTCAGGCTTGCATTCCTTGCCCTGAAAAGATTTGAAGGCCTTTGCATCGGCGGCAATCGGGTTCAAAAGTATTCCCGAACAAACCAGCGCAAGACTGGTAAACAGATACTTCCCCATAAACACCCTCCCTTTATTACCGGTAATTATAGAGATGCTAAATTAGAATCCTCTAATTATCAATCTTGAATTATCAATCTTGGGCAACCGGCAGCTCGCAAGGTCGTCTGATATCCGTCCGTTGCGCACGGAGAGGCCGATTCTCAAGCCAATCGCGCCGCCGCTCCATCTTTGTGTTTGACCATGATCTTTTCGGAAAACCGGTTTCCACTTTTCAGGATCATGGTCTAGACCTGACAGGCACCTTATCCGGAAATCCGATGGCGGGAGGCGCTGGTGGAAGGCCAGGACGAACACATGACCGGCGCCAGGGCCGCTGAGGAGCGCCGCGCCGACATCTATGACGAGGACGGCGTCATCCTGTCGTCGTTTCTCACCCAGATCGGTGCCGCGATCGCCGATCGCGATACGCTGACGCTGAAGCGCGAAGTCGACGATCTGCACCAGTCGGAACTCGGCCACCTGCTCGAGGCGCTGCACCCGGAACAGCGTCGCGCCCTGGTCGAATTGCTGGGCAAGGATTTCGATTTTTCCGCGCTGACCGAGGTCGACGAGGCGATCAGGCGCGACATCGTCGACAATCTGCCCAATGCGCAGATCGCCCAGGCCGTGCAGGAGCTCGATTCCGACGATGCCGTCTACATTCTCGAGGACCTCGACCAGGAGGACCAGGACGAGATCCTGTCGCAACTGCCGTTCACCGAGCGGATCAGGCTGCGGCGCTCGCTCGACTATCCCGAAGAGACCGCCGGCCGCCGCATGCAGACGGAGTTCGTCGCGGTGCCGCCATTCTGGACGATCGGCCAGACCATCGACTACATGCGCGAGGACAACAACCTTCCCGACCGTTTCAGCCAGATCTTCGTCATCGATCCGAGCTTTAAGCTGCTCGGCGCCATCGACCTCGACCAGATCCTGCGCACCAAGCGCTCGGTCAAGGTCGAAGAAGTCATGCATGAGACCAGGCATGCCATCCCGGCCACCATGGACCAGGAGGAGGCGGCACGCGAATTCGAACAATACGATCTTCTGTCCGCCGCCGTCGTCGACGAGAACGAGCGGCTGGTCGGCGTGCTGACCATCGACGACGTCGTCGACGTCATCCAGCAGGAGGCCGAGGAAGATCTGCTGCGCATGGGCGGCGTCGGCGACGAAGAACTCTCGGACAGCATCCTTTCGACTTCGCGCTCGCGTGTGCCGTGGCTGCTGGTCAACCTTTTGACGGCCTTCCTCGCGGCTTCGGTGATCGGCCTGTTCGACCGCACCATCGAGCATATCGTGGCGCTGGCGGTGCTGATGCCGATCGTCGCCGGCATGGGCGGCAATGCCGGCTCGCAGACCATGACCGTCACCGTGCGGGCGCTGGCGACGAGGGACCTCGATATCTACAATGCCGGCCGCATCATCCGCCGCGAAATCGGGGTGGGCTTCATCAACGGCATCATCTTCGCCATCCTGATCGGCATCGTCGCGGCTGCCTGGTTCCACGATCGCAATCTCGGCGGCATCATCGCGGCAGCGATGATCATCAACATGTTCGTGGCGGCTCTGGCGGGCATCCTGATCCCGCTGCTGCTCGACCGCTTCAAGATCGATCCGGCTGTGGCTTCGGCGGTTTTCGTCACTACGGTCACCGATGTCGTCGGTTTCTTTGCCTTTCTCGGGCTTGCCACATGGTGGTTCGGCGTAGGCTGAACGGCACCTCAATTGACTTTTACGTAAATGCCGTGCGAGGCTTTGGAAGGTGCCTTGTCCGCCGATTCTGGTACGCGCCTGGATGCCGGCGGCGCCGGCCAGTTGGAACTCGCGGCGTGGCCGGGGCATTGGAGTGGCGATGCGGGAATATTATTCGATCACGGAGCTGACCCGCGAATTCGACGTGTCGACGCGGACGTTACGCTTCTACGAGGACGAAGGGCTGGTGCAGCCGGTAAGGCGCGGCCGCACCCGGCTGTTCCGTCCGTCGGACCGGCATCTCATCCGCCAGATCATGCGCGGCAAGAGGCTCGGCTTCTCGATCAACGAGATCCGCGAAATCATCCAGATGTACAGGGAGCCGCCCGGCGAGGTCGGCCAACTCAAGCTGATGATCAAGCGCATCGAGGAAAAGCGCGAGGATCTTCGCCAGAAACGCCGCGACCTCGAGGAGACCCTGGCCGAGCTCGACCAGGCCGAGGAATCCTGCGTCGAGCGGCTGGTTGAACTCGGCGTCACCACGTAAGCGCGGTGTCAGCCCCGGCTCAAATCCAGCGCCGCACCCTTTTCGCGTAGTCCCGGTACTTCTTGCCGAATTTGGCCGTCAGCACCTTCTCCTCGCTCTCGATCGTCAGCTTCTGCGTCAGGAACGCCGCGATGACCGCCAGCGGCAGGAACCAGGCGATCCCCGAGACAAAGGCGAGGCTGACCAGCAGCAATGTGTTGGCGAGGTAGATCGGGTTGCGGCTGACGGCGAAGGGTCCGGTGGTCACCAGATGGTCCGGCACGCCGTTGGGGTTGAGCGTCGTTTTGGCGCGGATCATGGTGCGGATCGCGGTGAACCAGAGCGCGGCGACCGCCACCAACCCCACAAGGCCGGCGGCGAACAGGATGTCGCCGAGAAGATCGCCGATCCACGGCAGTGGATAGAAAAACCCTAGCGCGACGCTGACGATGATGGCGGCGACATAGATCAGCGGCGGCCATGGGATGTCCCCCAGCTTCGGCTGCCCAGGATTTTGCTGCACGGGTTTCGGGTGACTGTCGGTCATTGTTGTCCTCCCTCGATTAGCGCGTTCTCGGTTCCGCCGTCTCGGTTTGGGCGGTGCAGGTGCCGGCGAGCTCGCCAATATGCGTCTTCCACTCCGGGGACTGGTCGTTGCTGTAGAGCCGGTCAAGCGAGGCTTCGCCCTGGAGAGTGTCCAGCATGCAGGCACAATAGCTGGAGCAGAACTCGGTGTCGCGCGCCTGCTCGCAGGATATTTGGCAGGATTTCAGAAAGTTCACCTCCCTGCTTTCGACCCGCGCCGGCATGAATTGCGAAAACAGCCAGACCGAGCCGATCAGCAGCGGCTGATGGATCAGATAAAAGGCAAGGCTGTGCCGGCCGATGAAGACCAGCGGGTTTGCCCAGCGGCCTGGCGTCATGGCCGACAGCCGGGTCAGCACGCCGGAGGTGGCGGCGAGTTTGGTAACCGCGATGCCGGCAAGCACGGCGCCGAACCAGGGCAGTAGCGGAACATAGTCGTTGGAGTGCGGATTGGTCGCCGATAGACCGACCCACCACAAAGCCGGATGATCGAAGGCCTCGGATCTGAGGTAGAAGGGCGCCGCGATGACAAACGCCGCGACAAGCAGTGTCAGCAGCGCCGGCAGCCGCAGGAACGCCAGGCCGAGCAGGCTGGCGAGCGCGATCTCGTGCAATATGCCGAAAAAAATGAAGCCGTCGGGCGTGGCGATTCGGGTGACCAGCGATATTGCGAGAGCCGCCCCGGCAACCATGGCGAAGCGCTTCCAGAAGCCTGTCCAGCGGATTTTCTTGCCATGGGCGAGATAGAGGCTGACGCCGACCAGGAACAGGAAGCTCGAGGCGATGCAGCGCGCGTAGATTTTCCACCAGCCGAAGGCGGTGAGGCCGGGATCGGTGTAGCCGAAAAATTCGAGATCCCAGGTGAAATGATAGCTCGCCATGGCAAGCAAAGCGATGCCGCGTGCGATGTCGATGGCGGCGATGCGCTTCGCCTTCGGTTGATCCTGAACGGCGGTGGTCGGCGTGGCGATGCTCATCGGTCTCGCTGTCTTGGTTCAGCCCCGGCAAGACGACTATCACGGTTGCCACCGTCAAAAGAAGCAGTCCTCGCGTCGCGTTGGCGCGGGTCAGCATTAGAACTCGCTTTAGGCCAGAGCCGGAAAGCCTTTGGCCGGCTTCGCTTTTTGCCGTGAAGGCGTCGGTTTCCTGTTACCCGGCCAGGAATCGCCGCGGCAGATTTGTGCTCCAAACCCTTGCTTTGGGCGATTCTGCTTCGGGGAAAGCAATGGCTACCCATGTGCGCCATCCTATCTGGCTTGCGGCCTTGCGGCCGGCGGATGCACGCACCTTCGCCTCGCTTTATGCGGTCGAATCGTTCGCGCGCGCCACCGTCTCCAGCGTCATCCCGATCCAGGCCTATGAGATCCTGCACAACGAGCAGATCGTCTCGATCCTCTACACGGTCGTGGCAATGCTCGGCCTCTCGGCGACGCTGTTCATGCCGATGCTGATCCGGCGCTTTGCCCGGCGCTGGGTCTATACCGCCGGTGCCTGCCTGCTGGCCGTCGGCTCGCTGTTCTTCGTCACTCATACGCTTGCTGGCCAAACGGTCGGCATGCTCTGCCGCGTCATCGGCGCCAGCGCGCTGGCGATCACGCTCAACCTCTACATCATGGACCATATCCGCAAGACCGATTTCATGCAGGCCGAGTCGCTGCGCATGGCGTGGTCGATGCTTGCCTGGACCGCCGGGCCGACGCTCGGCATTTTCCTCTACACGCGTTTCGGCATCTATGCCGCGCATAGCGCGGTGGCCGTCTTCGCCATGGCCCTGCTGGCGCTGTTCTGGACCTACCGGCTTGGCGACAACCCGTCGATCCGCCCGGGCAAGACGCGGCCGGTCAATCCGCTGCCCAATATCGGCCGCTTCGTCGCGCAGCCAAGGCTGAGGCTGGCCTGGCTGATCGCCTTCGGCCGTTCCTGCTTCTGGACGACGTTCTTTGTCTATGGGCCGCTGTTCATGGTGATCACCGGCGAGGGCAAGCTCGCCGGCGGCCTCTTGATTTCGGCCGGCAATGCGCTTTTGTTCATGGCCATCTTCTGGGGCAGGGCGGGAAAGCGTTTCGGCGGCCGGCGCACCATGACGTTTGCCTATTTCGCCATGTCGGCGACGCTGCTGGCGGCCGGCGCCGTCGGCGAGGCCGCGCCGCTCGTCACCGGCGCGTTGCTGCTTTGCGGTGCCTTCTTCACCATAGCGCTCGATGCGCTGGGCTCGACCGCGTTCATGCGCTCGGTGCGCTCGTATGAGCGGGCGCAGATGGCGGCGGTCTACCGCACCTATCTCGACTTTTCCGAGCTGACGCCGCCGCTGGTCTATTCGGTGGTGCTGGCGTTCTGCGGCCTGGGCGCGGTTTTCGCGACGCTCGGCCTGCTGGCGGCGGTCTGCGGCTTCGTCACCTGGCGCTATCTGCCCAAATCGCTTTGATGTTCAAGCGCCGCATGCCGCTCGAGCACCCAGTTGTGGAAGCGGTGCAAGTCATATTCCTCGGGCATCAGCACGCCGGCCTTGTGGCGCATCGAGCGCAGGCCCTTCTGGTTGACCTCGCAGATATCAGCATCTTCCTCCAGCACCTGGGTGCCGAAGGCGACGATGTTGTCGATATCCGCTGCCGGATCGGCGAGCGCTTCGGGCGAAAAAAGCCATTCGGCGGTGAGTTCGGTCTGCTCCGGCCCAAGCGGCACCAGCCGCACGGTCCTGACATAGTCGACATGGCCGACGACGAACATCGACGGCAAGTTGGTGGCATAGGTCTGCCCGGCAGCACGCTCGGCCGGCGTCAGGCTCGAAAAGACCGAGCCGTGGACGCGCCCGTCGCGCGACCAGGTTTCGGCCCCGGCCCGCAAGCCGCCGGCAAATTCCGGCGCGTCATTGTCGGCGTGGCGCGCCCATTCGGGGTCGTCGTGCCGGCCCATCAGGCCGCGGCCATAGATCGGCACCAGCCGCGACAGGTCCTTGTGGACGCCAGGGCAGTGCAGGCACTCGTTGAAGTTCTCCCAAAATATCTTCCAGTTGCAGTTCATAACCTTGCGCAGCACATGGCCGCTCAGCAGCGTTTCCAGCGGCCAGTTGGCGAGGTTGCCGGATGCCGGATCGAAGGATGTTTCAGCCGAACCGGCAGCGTCTTCCGCGAGGTTGACGAAAACGAAACCGCTCCACACCGACAGTGCTACGCGGTAGAGCGGATGATCGGCCTTGTCGAAACCGTCCGGCAGCGATTTCGATGGCACGCGCACCAGATCGCCGCGCAGCGAATAGGACCAGGCGTGGTAGGGGCAGGTGATGAGCCGCGCCTTCAGCCGTCCTTCGCTCTGCTGGCAAAGCTGCGAGCCGCGATGCCGGCAGGTGTTGTGAAAGGCGCGCAATTCGCCGGTCTCGTCGCGCAGCACGACGACCTCCTGCGTGCCTATGCGAAACGTCCTGAAAGCCAGCGGATGGGCAAGGTCGGCCTCGCGGCAGACCAGCAGCCAATTGCGATACCAGATGGCCTCGAGATCGCGCTGATAGCCTGCGATGTCCCAATAGGCCGATGACGGCAGCGTCGGCTCGGCCCGCGTCAGGCCGTTATAGGGACCGCGCTCATTCGGGCTGGGTTGCATGCCGGCTTCCTCCCCATCCGCCAGCCGACACCCGGCTGTGAGAATTGTCAATTGCGGCGCCGGCCGGCGAGCTTGGCGAGGCGGCGCATTCGCCACACGATCCGGCGGAATTTGGTTTGCCGGGCGCGGCGATTCTGCCTATAGTCGCTGATGTCGTCGGTTCCGTTTGGAACCAAGAGGGAATGCGGTGCGGGCGAAATTCTTGCCCAATGCCGTGGCTGCCCCCGCAACTGTGTGCGGTAGTCCTCTCCATATGCCACTGAAGATTTTCTTCGGGAAGGTGGGGAAGGGCGCTGATCCGCGAGCCAGGAGACCTGCCGGCGACAGGAAACTGACTTCTATGCCCTCGGGTGGAGGGCGAAAGGACAAGACATGAATACCGCTTCCGTCTCGCTCGGCGCTTCCGTCTCCTCGCAGTCGCGTTTCATGCAGCTGGCGCTTGCTGCATTCCTCGGCATTTTCGTCATGGGCTTTGTCGGCTTCTCGCACATCGATGCGGTCCACAATGCCGCCCACGACTATCGCCACTCGATGGGCTTTCCCTGCCACTGACAAGGGGCTGACATCATGACACTGTTTCGCAACGTCGTGTTCATCGCGGCGATCGCAGGGCTCGTGGCCGGCGTCGTTCTCGCCTGCATGCAGGCCTATGCCACGGTGCCGCTGATCCTGAAGGCGGAAGTCTACGAACAGGCCGGCGGCGGCCATGACCATGCCGCGGCACCTGCGGCACCGGTCGAAAACGCCGGGGGCACGATGGCTATAAGCAGCGCCGCGCCGGCACCGGCTGAAGCAATGGCTCCGGCGGAGGACGAAGGCTGGGCGCCGGCCGACGGTTTCGAACGTTTTGCCTTCAGCGTCGTTGCCAATATCGTCACCGGCATCGGCTTCGCGTTGGTCCTGGTTGCGGTTTCGGAGTTCGCCGGCGGCATCGGCAATTGGCGCCAGGGCCTGTTCTGGGGGCTTGCCGGCTTTGCCGTGTTCACGCTGGCGCCGGGCCTCGGCCTGCCGCCGGAATTGCCGGCAATGCCGGCGGCCGACCTTGTCCAACGCCAGATCTGGTGGTGGGCAACGGTGGTGGCGACCGCCGCCGGTCTCGGCCTGCTCGCCTTCCGCAGATCGCTGCCGCTGGCGGTCCTTGCGGTGGCGTTGATGGTGGCGCCGCATATTGTCGGCGCGCCGCAGCCCGACAGCTTCGAGACGACAATCCCGGAAGGCCTGCATCATCAGTTCGTGGTGGCGGTGACGCTGACCAATCTGGTGTTCTGGCTGGTGCTCGGCGCGGTCGTCGGCGTGGTGCGCGGCCGCTTCACCGGCACGGCGACCAGCCTGCGCGACAGCTTTGCCTGACCGCGCTGCCGGGGCGCTGACCCTGATCATCGGCGGTGCGCGCTCCGGCAAGAGCGTGCATGCCGAGAGGCTGGTGAGTGCCTGTCCGGCGCCATGGAGCTATATCGCGACGGCGCAAGCCTATGACGAGGAGATGCGCGAACGGATCGCGCTGCACCGCTCGCGCCGCAGCGCCGGCTGGACGACCATCGAGGCGCCGCTCGACCTTGCCGGCGCGATCGAGGCACTGCCTGACGGCCAGCCGGTGCTGATCGATTGCCTGACGCTGTGGCTGACCAACCATATGCTGGCCGAACATGATGTCGAGGCCGAATGCCGAAGGCTGGCAGATGTGCTGTCGCGGCCGCGTGGACGCTGGTTCGTGGTGTCCAACGAGGTCGGCCAGGGCATCGTGCCGGAGAATGCGCTGGCAAGACGGTTTCGCGACGCGGCCGGCCGGTTGAACCAGGACGTTGCCGCCGTCGCTGACACCGTGCTTTTGATGGTGGCGGGGCTGCCGCTCAGGGTGAAATGACATGGCTGATACTATCGACCCCAAGGACGAGGAGCGCCACCGCGCCAAGATGGCCAAGCGCAAGGCGGTGCAGGACGCCGAGGTTGCAGCCAAGACGGTCGAGAAAGGGCTGTTGATCGTCAACACCGGTCCGGGCAAGGGCAAGACCACGGCCGCCTTCGGGCTGGCGCTCAGAATGCTCGGCTACGGCAAGCGCGTCGGCGTCGTCCAGTTCATCAAAGGCAAATGGCACACCGGCGAGAAGGATGCTTTTGCCTGCTTCGGCGACCGCGTCGTCTGGCACGCCATGGGCGAGGGCTTTACCTGGGAGACGCAGGACCTGAAACGCGACATCGCGGCGGCCGAGGCCGCCTGGGCCAAGGCACTCGAGCTGATGGCCGAGCCGTCGATCAGCCTGGTGGTGCTCGACGAACTCAACATCGCGCTGCGCTACGACTACCTCGATCTCGAAAAGGTGGTCGCGGCGCTGAAGGCGCGTCGCGAAGGCCTGCATGTCGTCGTCACCGGCCGCAACGCCAAGCCGGCGCTAGTCGAGGCGGCCGATCTGGTCACCGAGATGGGCGTGACCAAGCACCACTTCTCCGCCGGCGTGAAGGCGCAGCAGGGGATAGAGTTCTGAGGGGTTTGGCGATCGGGGAAAGGCGTTTCGGAGCAGGCGGCGCCGGCGAAGCTGCCGATCTCCCCCCTTGTGGACCTGTTGCGCAGTCATGAGCAAAAGCTTGCGGCGGCGGGGTTGCGGCGGTTGTTCGCTTGTTTGCGGGGGATTTGACGTCTTGTTTGGGGTTTCAGGCGG
>NZ_JAMYMA010000018.1:0-143440 GCF_040318275.1 Mesorhizobium sp. M1217
CATGATCAGCTCCGCGCCTGTGCCCGTCGCTCAAACCGCCCAACAGGGCAACAATGATCGCCGGAGCGAACTCAGGATTGGATAAAACTTGGGGGCAACGTCAACCGGAACCCGCCCGCCGGCTCGGCGCGTGATCAGGTCAGCGATAGTGTCGCCCTCGGGTGCGTCCATAGGCTTTGCCTCGAGAACGCTCGTCAGCGACGCGTGGAGGTAGTCCACACCTTCATCGATAAGACATTCAATCAGCTCGTACGTGTTAGCGATACGCAAGCCACCTGACTCAGGTTCCTCGGGTGACACCCGGTAGCCTACGAGGAAGGGGCGGTTCGCATGTGCCGCGACCACTCGCTTTAGCTCACGCACTACGGCGATGGGGAAACGCATCCGATTTTCGAGCGCGCCGCCCCAGTCATCGCAACGCTGATTGTAGAGGGAAGAAGTTCTGGATCAGGAATCCGTGAGCACCATGCAGTTCGATGCCATCGAAGCCTGCCTCAATGGCCCGTCGTGTCGCCTCGCCAAAGGCGGTAATGATCGCGAGGATTTCGTCATTCGTCAGCGCACGTGTCTTCACGCCGCCCGGATTGAAGGGGCCGGGCGGAACTTCGAGCGCACTGGCGCTAACGACCTCGCCGCCGGGAATAAGTGCCGGCACGGCCTTGTTCCCGGCGTGGAAGATTTGCAGGACGGCCAAGGCCCCGCCGCTTTTGGTCGCTGACGCCAGCCGAGAGAGGCTTGGGATGAAACGGTCGTCGTAGGAGGCGAATTCGCCCGCAAAGCCGATGCCGTCGGGCAACACATGGGTGCAGCCGGTGAGCACAAGTCCGACGCCAGTCGCCCGACGCCGGTAGTAGGTGATCTCCGCATCAGAGACCGTTCCGTCGTCGTTGGCCGACCAGGTGGTCATCGGCGCCATGACAATCCTGTTGTCGACGCTTAAGCCGTTCGGAAATTGGAACGGCTGGAAGATCTGTCGTGAGGTGTCCACAGCGTTTCCCTTTCGACGCGCGTTTCGTTGTCTCGGAGGGTGAAATACCGAATAGGAGTCGATACGATTAGCCGTTACAATCCGCATGAAGTTAGAAATGGGATCGATAAATGAGGCGCGGAGATTTCAGCGAGCTGGCAGTCTTCATCGCCGTAGCAGAGGCAGGCAGCTTCACACGCGCCGCAGCAAAGCTCGGCCTATCGCAGTCGGCACTGAGTTACGCTGTTAGGACGCTGGAACAGCGCCTGGGAGTCCGGCTGATCTCACGCACCACACGGAGCCTGTCCGTGACGGTAGCTGGAGAGCGCTTGCTGCGAAGCCTACGACCGGCCTTCGATCACATCGAAAGCGAGATCGCCGCCGTCACCGCCCTGCGCGACAAGCCCAGTGGCCTAATTCGCCTGACGACATTCCGGTATGCAGCCAAATCAGTACTGTGGCCCGTCATCGCCAAACTCCTTCTGGAGTATCCGGATATCGAAGTGGAATTGAGCCTGGACGAGGGCCTGGTTGACATCGTTGCAGGCAGATTCGACGCCGGTATCCGGATCGGTGAGCAGGTCCAGAAGGACATGGTGGCAATAAGGATCGGCCCGGACCTGCGCATGGCGGTAGTCGGATCACCGTCGTATTTTGCAAACCGAAGGGTTCCAAAGACACCGCGCGAACTTGGGGAACACAGAGGCATCAGCTACCGTCAGAAGACCGGCGGCGGGCTCTTTACCTGGGAGTTCGAGAAAGGCGGTGAGGAACTTGAAGTCAGGATGAATGGCCCACTCGTCATCAATGACGGTGAAATGCTCGAAGCTGCGGCCCTTGACGGGCTCGGTTTAGCATACACCTTTGAAAGCCAGGTTGCTCCGTTCATCGCAGACGGTCGCCTTATCCGGGTACTAGAAGACTGGTGCCAACCATTCTCAGGCTATCACCTCTATTACCCCAGCCGACGCCAACACACTGCAGCCTTCGCACTACTTCTCGAGGCACTCCGTCTCAAGGCGTGACAGGGAGCAAAAAACATGCCACTCTAACTTGGCATAGTGTGAGTTATCCTTCCCTCATATGCACAACCTCGCTGGACGTCGACAATCGCGCTGCATGGTGGGGCGGGGAAGGGCCCGTGTCCCTTCGTCCAACAACGTCCTCGCCGGACAACTACCCACATTTGCTTGCTATCATCCGTTGCCCGGAGGTTGGGGCGGACCAAAGTGAAACTCGCAAATCTCTGATTTCACCTGGAAATTTGATCCAAGCGCGACCGGTCGTGATCCACAATGACCGTAGGGTGGCGAGCGGGATCGTTATGCGCCACCCGTCGCCACTCCATATCTACTTAACGGGAAAATTGCGATACGAAGTTAGTGAGGGCGGTTTCTGGGGTGCGTAGGGAACTCTATTCGACGAGGTTCCCGATTGCTCATGTTCCTTCCCGTTGAGTCGATTTGTCGCGCGGCACCTAACGGTTTGCTGATTTGCCCATTGGTTTAGGTCGGCCACGGGATAGACGATGGATTTTCCAATCTTCACGAAAGCTGGCCCGACGCGCATTGCTCGCCAGTTGGCCAATGTCCCGGTCGAGATAGCGCCGCGAAAACGTTCGCTCACTTCCTCCGGTGTCAGATACAGTGGTTCCGTCATCTTCTACCTCAAACCAAGTCTCAGTCGGGATGATCGGGTCCGCGAATGGTGAAGACGGAGACGACCTTGCGCTTGGGGCCGACAATGCAATCTTCATTGAGAACATCTGTCGATACCGCGCGTCACGCACCTTTACAGCGACTTCGCCTCAAGACTGAAGGGGCTTCTGACCACGGTAGGACGTCTCGGGCCGTCGGCTAGAAAAAGGCCGGAGGGAAGCGCGATCATTAGTCTGATGCTCCGGGCAGGATCAACCAGCAGGGCCCTCCGAAGGCAGAGGTAACACCGTCGAATCCTGTCGGCGCGCCACCACGCTGGTTACTGCCGAGCCGTCACTATCCGGAAAGAGCACGGAAATTTGACATCGCCCGAATGACGTCGTCGGCGAAACCATCCAACAATGTCTTCAGATCGATGCCGGTTTGAGGCGTCGTCGACGCGGCGCGCCGATGCAATACTAAGGCAAGGGAGATTCGGGGGCGGACGTGACGAAGCCAGCAACGCGCATCGTCGAACTCGAGGACAACGAACTCGAAGAATTCGTCGAGATATCGGTGACCTATATAAAGGGGCATGTCCACGCGCCGAAAAATCAATGCAACAGCGAAGCTGATTGGAGAGTGGGCTTTAACCCCGGCTGCAACGCTTGGATCGTCCGTCAGAGCGAGGGGTATTTTTCTCGAAATACGCGCCCGCCTTCCAACGGAGTTCAGGAAACTGCTCCATATCGAGTCCCGCGTGCTTACCGTGCACCTGTCTGAGGGCGCCCAGAATGATGTGCAGGTGGTATTCGGGATCGTATCCAAAGCAATGCGGAATATCGAAGACCTGCCCGTAATCCCCCGTGAAATCGAGGACATTCTGACGATCTCGACGGCCGAACGGCACCGCTGGCTGAAAGACGGTCGCTTGCAGAGCGCCGGGACGAAAACGGTGAAACTCCGCGGGCGGGCAAGGAACATCACCTTTCACGTGTTCGACCCCCAGTACGTGGAGGATGCGCTTGACCGCGACCTGGCTACGGTCTGGCGCGAACAGGACGCAGCGACAGCTACAGAGAATAGGCGGCGAGCCGCGGGGAAGGCCGCTATGAAACGTGCTCAAAGAAGCGGTCGCGGAACTGCAGCTTCAGCTGGCTATGGCCCCGATGAGAACTCGCACTCCAGTTTGCGCGGCTGGGAAGATTTTGAGAATGACGGACTCCTGCGCTGATAGGCCGGGCGCACAAGCAGGTTAGGACGTTTGCCTGCGCCGTGCGAGATGCGCAAGGAGGGCCGTCAAACGCATCGCGTTCAGGACCCGCTTCGCAGGGACACCGCCCTTGCGCGCCATCTCGACACCCCAATGCATGTGGTCGAGCTCGCGGATCGAATGAGCGTCCGGATTGATGCTGAAGATGCAGCCCTGATCGAGTGCCTTTTGATGCCAACGCCAGTCGAGGTCGAGTCGCCAAGGATGTGCGTTGATTTCGACAGCGACGCCGTGTTTCGCACACGCTTTGAGGACTTTGTCGACGTCGAGATCATAACCGGGTCGGCGCAACAGCTGGCGACCGGTCATGTGCCCGATGATTGTCGTCCGAGGATTTCCGATCGCCTCGATGATACGCTCCGTCTGTTCCTTCTTGGGCAACTTGAAGCGGCTGTGCACGCTCGCGACGACGAAATCGAACAGCTCCAAGATATGATCCGGGTAATCGAGCGTGCCATCCGCCAGGATGTCCGCCTCGATGCCCTTCAGTATGCGAAATTTTCCATTGTATGCCTTGTTCAGCCGGTCAGCTTCGCGGTGCTGTTCAGCAATCTCCTGCAACGAGAGGCCGCCTGCGTAGTGAGCGGACTGCGAATGATCGGCGACACCATAGTATTCGAAACCGCGCTTGCGCGTGGCTTCAGCCATTGCCTCAAGCGTTTCGGTGCCATCGGATGCGGTCGTGTGAGAATGCAGGATGCCATGCAGATCTTCATCCCGAATGAGGGCGGGTAGCTTCTGCTTTGCCGCTCGCTCAATCTCGTCCCTGCCTTCGCGCAATTCAGGCTCGATAAACTGCAAGTCTAGAGCTTGGTAGATTTCTTCTTCTGTCGCTGACGCGATCAGCTTTCTCCCGCGATAAAGCCCGTCGGCGTTTAGGGTGAATCCCTTGTCGGCCGCGAATGTCTTCAGTTGCTCGAGGTGGTCTGCCGAACCGGTTGCTTCCAGCAGGCTCGCGCCAAAGTGCTTCCTGTCCGTGACAACAAGCCTGAGGGTCGTATCCTCGATTCCAGTCGACTTTCTGCCCTCCGCCACCAGGGCGAAATCGGAAACGAGCTCGCAACCGCGCCGGAAGTCGCCTGCAATTTCGACGCGCGAAAACTCTGGATGCTCTTGCTTCACCGATATGACCGCATGTTCGAGAAGGGCGGCGGCCTTGTGCAGGTGAAGTTGCGTTTCGCCGCTTCGCACGATGGCCAGGTTCTGCAGGAGCTTTGTCTGAAGCGCGGCGCCGAGGCCTTTGACTGGGCGTATGCGGTCTTCTCTTGCTGCGGCCTCGAGCTCCGCCAGCGAGTTCACGCCGAGCGCCTGATGAAGCTTCAGTATCTTATCAGGACGAAGCCCGGGTATGGCAAACAGCTCCATCACGCCCGCTGGAACATCCTCGCGCAGCTTCTCAAGGCTCGGGTGCGTGCCGGTTTGGTAAAGCTTGGTCACGATGTCTGCGATTGCGTCACCGATCCCCGGGATCTTGGTGAGGGCGCCGGCGGCGATGATCCGATCAAGCGGCTGCGACAGCGCCGTCAAACTGTCTGCCGCGCGCAAGTATGCCTTTGTGCGATAGGGATTGTCGCCGCGCATAGACGCCCGTTGTGCGTATTCCCTCAAAAGACTGGCGACGGTCCTCGGATTGATTTTTGCCATGGCTTCAGCCAAACGGAGGCCGATCTCCGCAGGTTCCAATCAGGCAAGGCCATGAGCGCCGCGTTGCCCTTTAAATCCCGGCTTTACTGCCTCTTCACGTACGCTACAGATTGGGCAAGGATTGGTCAGCGCGACCCCATCCAGCCAGAGCTTTGGAGGCTGCGCGTTTCTTTAATTCAGGAGCATCGCCCACGTGGAAATGAGAGGGCGCATCTATTGTCTTCATCTCCGCCCACGTGATCGGTGCCGCGACAGGAGCGCCCGGACGTGATCTCGCGCTGTAAGGCATGATCGCGGTCGCCCCGCGCTGATTGCGTAGATAGTCCACAAAGATGCGACCCTTGCGGCGCGCCTTTGACAACACGGCCGTGAAATGGGCCGGATCGCTCCGGGCGACCGCCTGCGCCAGGCGAGACGCGAAGTCCTTCACCTCTGGCCACTCGGCGCCAGGGGTGAGCGGCGCGATGACGTGCACTCCTTTGCCTCCCGTCAGCATCGGGAAAGTCGTAAGTCCCAGCGATTTAAGGATAGCGCGGAACTGAAAGGCAGCGGCGCGGACGGCCTCAAAATCGAGGCCTTCATCGGGGTCGAGGTCGAACACGAGGCGGTCGGCCTTTTCGACATCCTCGATCCGAGCCCCCCATCCATGCAGCTCGATCGTTCCCATCTGGACGCAAGTCATCAGTCCCTCGGCATCGTCCACATAGAGATATGGTTCCTCGTGCCCGTCCTTCTCCGTGATGCCGACGTGGTGGACTTTGTCGCCAAAGCTGCCGGCGTCGTGTTTTTGGAAGAAGCACTTCTTCGCGCGGCCCTGGGGGCATCGAACCAGACTGATCGGCCGGCTGCCAACCCAAGGAAGCATGATCGCCGCGACCGCTGCGTAATGATCGGCGAGCTGTCCCTTGGTGATGTTGGACTCCGGATAGATGACGCGGTCACGGTTACTTATCGCGATGGCGGTTGTCGCGGACGCGGCGAGATCAGCTGCATGACGTTCCGTCTCGAGCACGACCGCCTCCGGCTTCTTGTCTTCGCGGAGACCAAGATAGCTCGGATGTCGTAACGTCCCTTCATTTGTCATTTCGGTGAAGGCAATCTCAGCGACCAGTTTCGGACGGAGCCATTGTGCGCCGCGCACTTCGGCGCGTGGTGCGTCCACGGTCGCGGCCTTCTGCTCAAGCGGCGCCATGATCTTCAAGAGGCGAAGAAGTTCAGCGGTATCGAAGCCGGTGCCGACTTTCCCTGCGTAACGCAGCTTGCCGCCGGCATGAACGCCAAGGATCAAGGACCGAAACGCGCGGACCTTGTCGGACGGCGTCCAGCCGACAATCACAAATTCCTGCCGCCTGATGCATTTGATCTTCAGCCAGCTTGCGCCGCGGGCCGCCACATAACTCGAACTCGCGAGCTTTGAGATGACGCCCTCAAGGCCGGCTGCGCAGAAGCGATCGAGCAGCTCTTCTCCGCGGCCGAGGATATGGTCGGAGTAACGAAGGCCCGGATTTTTCGCAGGCAAGATCGCCTCCAGCTTCGTCTTGCGCTCAAGAAGAGGAAGCCTTGTCAGATCTTCGCCGTCGAGCTGCAGCAGATCGAACGCATAAAAGTCGATAGTCGCCGGAGCACCCTTCAATGCATTCTGAAGCGCCTGGAAGTTAGATCTTCCTTCCGCATCGACAACCACGGCCTCGCCGTCAATCAGGGCGGAGCGCACCTTGAGCTTGCGAGCCTCGGAGAGGATCGAGGGAAAACGGCTAGACCAGTCCAGACCAGATCGTGTGTAGGCTCGCGCCTCGCCACCGCCGACGGCAACGAGAATACGATAGCCGTCGTACTTCATCTCATGGATCCAACGATCGCCGGCAGGGACCGTGTCCACGAGCGTTGCGAGCTGGACCGGCCGGAAAGCGGGCGGCGCTAACGTGACCTCGCCACGAGCGGGCGACTTCGCTTGACTGGCGCTCGACCCATTGATTGCCTTATGCGACGTTGGCTTGACCACTCTGACCTAAACCATACTCAGAGACGAAATAGCGTTATCCGCGTCCAACGCGCGACTACTTCTTTAGTTTCGCTGCAGGCCGTATTGAGCTTTTCGCGATCATTGCCGACCCGCTTGATTAGCGCCCACCGCACCCGTGGGCGCCTAAGTCATTCCGAAACTAGACGAACATCATGACGATGATCGCGCCGATGACGATCAGCACAAGGCCGCCGATCAGCATCGGCAACAGACTGCTGTCCGGCTCGATACCAGACTCAAACTGCTTTGTTATCGCCTTATCGTTCTTCTTTGGTTCAACCATGGCTCGTCTCCGTGCGAGAAAAATCGGCATGCGTCCGGTAAAAGGGGCAACGCCTGCGTAGGTGACTGTGGCGGCTGTCTGCTCCGTCCTCCAATCGATCCGGCGACGAGATGGTGCGGCTCTTGATCCTTCGCGGCGCAACATTTTGTCTCCGATCGTAAAGAGATGTCGACTTACTCGCCGCTTTGCGCCACGCCGGAAACTTGGAGTGGTGACGGCTTGCCGAGGAAATCCTGAGGCCTCAGCGTGACGTCGGCCAGCGTGTAGCGGTCAAGGGTGCTCTGGAAGGAGGCGATCGCTTCGCCAAACATGCTTGAAAGCTTGCAGGAGCCGGTGAGCACACATTGGTTTCCCGTGGCGAAGCACTCCACAACCGCGAAATCCGGCTCGGTCAGCCGTATGACATCGCCGATTCGGATCATCTCGGGCCGGAGCCCCAGAACAAGACCGCCGGAACGGCCGCGGACCGCCTTCAGGTAGCCGCCGCGTGTCAGGGTATTGGCGACTTTGTTGAGGTGTGTCTTCGACACCTTGAAGGTGCGAGCAGTCTCCTCGATCGTGATCAGGCGATCGCCGGCGGAGGCCGCGTACATCAGCATCCTCAAAGCATAGTCCGAGAAGTTGGTCAGCCTCACCGGTGGTTCCTCTCTTGGGTTGGCGAGCTGTTACGGGAACCACTAACAAACCAACTCGGCATTACAGGTCTTTCTCGGCAATAGGTTCGACGCCAATCGTAGTCTCGCCACGGCTGAAGGCGACCGCGAGACGGAAACTGTGAGCGATGCGCAACGCGCGCTCCATAAAGAGCGCTGCCAGCTCGGGCGGGCAAATGCGGCGTACCGTTGCGCGAAATAACTTTAACCAGCGACGGAAATGCGCCTCGCCGAGACCGGCTATGGCCAGGTGTGGCGGTAGTGGCCGGCCTTCATATCGCGAAGTCCGAAGTAGCGTCGCAGACCAGAAGTCGCACATCTTCGCCAGATGCTGCGGCCACTTGTCGGGCTCAATCCGGTCGTGGAAAATGGGGCCGAGAATGTCATCACGACGAATTTCGTCATAAAAACCGTGGACCACGCCGCGGATCATTGTCTCGTCGAGCACGTCCGGCAATAGGACGCCGTCGACGACGATAGTTCTCCTACTCCGACCTTTCTCACTCATCTTCACGCTCCGGTTTTTCCCCAATGCGAGCGGGCTCAAGCCTTGGGTTCGCTCCTTGATGGATGCGACATAAAAGATATATTGTCAATCTATGTTTATGGCGCGACAAAGCACACATGAAGTGGGAATCCGAAGCTGAAGCGGATCTGCCTGGCCCAATCCGCTGGTGACGAGCCTCTTAGTTGACCGTGGTTCGTGCCGCGCCACTGGATTCTAAGGCATTGCTGAACTGCTTAGGTATCACGATGCCAGGCCCGACGCGGCAAGTATGCGCCGGAAGCGGCTCAGTTTCGAGAATCGCCAACGCCTCATCGGACGACTGTGCCTGTCGGAGTCGCTCCCGAACTTGAGATGTCCGAAGCACCCGGCATATTTGCGAAAGGGCAGGGAGGAAGGCGGAAGTGGCAGAGCGCGGCCAGAGTACAGTGTAAATGAGATCGACGGGGTCGTCGTCGGGGCCGTCGAAATCGATAGGCTGGGCCAAGCGTGTCAAAGATGCGACGGGCGAAGAGATCATACCCAGTAGAACGTGGGGGATTGCGACGCCACGACCTATGCCCGTCGAGCCGAAATCCTCGCGGTCGAAGAGACCACGGAGAACCACCTGCTCGTCAAGCCCGGCTCTTCGCGCAATCCTGATCGCGATCTTTGATAAGGCTGATTGCTTTCCCTTTGTCGCAAGGTCAAGCGAAATGTCTTCCTCTGACAAGACGGGGGAGATCATCCGGGTCAACTCCAAGTCGATCCAAACGCGATCACAAATCAGCGTTCAGCCGCACTGGTTAAGCAGGGCAGATGAGGTGTGGAGATGCTGGCTGTCCCGGACGCGGAGCCAAGGCTTTCTCGCGTCCGGGCTAATGACCCGTTTTGAGGAGTCTCGGCTGCCGGAAATCGAGGTGGAAAATATTCATAGCCATTCAGAGGTAGTGAAAGATTTTCCTAAATCAAGCAAACAGGTGCGCACCTGCATAGCAGAAATAATGCACTGAAATGCCAGTTAATTTCGTTTGACGATCAGAACAGTCTCCTGCTTGCTGGCTGGACGCGAACAGGCCGCGCCAGCAAGTGAAAATCGGATTCTTTGAGTCCAGATCTTCTGGCCATCGCGTTTTTTAGTTCAACAAGGAGATACCGTGATGAAAAAACTCGTCCTCGCAGTTGCCCTGACAGTGGGCAGTTCGCTTTGCGCCATGGCGGCGGATGAGGTCACCAAAGCTCCGCCAGCTGCTCCGTACGAACAGGTCAGCAAGCTTGTAAAGCTGCCGGACTTCCTGCCGGGCATGGGCCAACTTTTCGTTGATCCGACGACTTTGCCTGCCGGACCATTCCTTGCCTATGACCACGATGGCAAGCTTGTCAGCACGATTTATATGCTGCCGACCAAAGAGCTCAATCCAGACAAGCGTTTTGACGATCTCGCTTCACCCGGCGGCAATGTCGACCATGTCGATGTCTACTACAATGCCGGCCATCCGGGGGTCGAGGAGCCGCATGTCCACGTCGTGCTGTGGCATGTCTCGGCCGCTGACGAGGCCCAGGTCGCCAAATGACACTCACGCGCCGTGAGATACTAAGTGCGGGCGGGGGCCTTGCCGCCGCCCTCTCGCTCTCTTCTGTGGCAGTATGGGCCGGCGAGGCGATCGAAATCCGGATGCAAGGGCGCGACGACGGTTCACACGTCTGGTTCGACCCGATAGGCATTCTGATCAAACCAGGACAGACGATCCGCTGGACCAATGTCAATCCCGGCAATTCGCATACGACGACGGCGTACAATCCCAAAAACTTCGAGCGGCCGCTTCGGATGCCCAAGGCGGCAAAATCTTGGGATTCTGACTATCTCCTGCCCAACGAGAGCTTTTCGGTTACCTTCACCGAGCAGGGGGTCTACGACTATTATTGTATCCCGCATGAGCATGCCGGAATGGTCGGCCGCATTATCGTCAGCGAACCAGAGGCACATGGCTGGGCTGAAATGGTTGGAGCAAATGGCGACCTACCGGAGGAGGCCCTCAAGGCATTCCCGACTGTCGAAGACATCATGACGAAACGGGTCGTCCGGCGCGCTTAGATCATGCGCATGAAAGGCACGGCCCTCGCAACAAGTGGAACCTAATACGACGATACCAGTGGGAGCGCGAGTTTCTTGGGTGTCGTGAGTGAGGGGGACTTTCATGACAGGCTGCGTGTTTGCGTGTGAAACTCAACCATCATCTCAGGCCGGACGCGACGCGCGGACCCAAGTGCCGGACGCACCTCTCGATGCCCGAACTGCTGCCGAGCAACGCGAGCGTGCGACGCACCGGCTTGCCGCCTTGGGCGGGATGACGGGCGGTATTGCCCATGACTTCAGAAACCTCCTGGCAGTAATAGAATCCGGGCTCGGGCTCGCTGAACGAAGAGCCGACGAGCCCGAAAGGGTTCGTGCCTACATTGCGGCCGCGCGAGAAGGAATCGATCGAGGGATCGAGCTAACGTCACTGCTATTGGCCTTCGCAAAGCATCAGAAAGTCGAAATCCACGCCGGCAATTTGAATGAGTTCCTCACATCTTTCGAGCCTTTCCTGAGGTATGGCGCGGGAGCCGATATCCGGGTCAAGCTGGAGCTTGGTTCCGGTGTCCCAGACTGTTTGATCGATCCCGCACTTTTCGACACCGCAGTGCTTAATCTCGTCATGAACGCACGAGATGCGATGCCAAGTGGCGGGGAGATCCGCATCATCACCGAGCGTTTGGTGCAGACGACCGCGAAACCTGACCCGCCCGGACCTGGAACCTACGCATGCGTTCGCGTCAAAGACCACGGTTGCGGAATGGCTCCTGAAGTCTTGCGGAAGGTGTTCGATCCATTCTTCACGACGAAGGGTGAGAAGGGTACCGGGATAGGGATGCCACAAGTGCAGGCACTGACCCAGATGGTTGGTGGTCGGATCCGGATAACGAGTGAACGAGGGATTGGAACAACGGTCGACCTTCTGTTCCCGTCAGTCCAGTCGGATATTTAGACGCACAACTAGAACTCTCAGAATTTGATGTCGCCGCTTGCGACGGAATGCAATCCCGTCAGCGCTGGACCAACTACACTCTCGTCCGCACTTGCCGATTGCACCGCATAGACCGGATAGGAGAACTGCGGCATCTCAGGCACAAGATGCAGCCGGCCAGCCGCAATGTGAGGCTGCACTGAACTCATTCTGAAATATCCGGAGCCGCCAGTCGCAAGAACATAGTTCAGAGCGAGCGGACCGAGATCGAAAGAAATATCCGGCGCGGCACTCGGGAAATTCATGCCGTGGTGAAGTCCAAAATCCGGCCCCCAATCCATATAAACATAATCGGATTCGTCCAGCACGCGCGCTTCGGAATTGGTAGTCACAAGGACGAGCTTTTCCTCCAGAAGCAGATCGATCTTCAAACCCGGTCTGTGCGGGGGCGCGTACATGATAGCTAAGTCGACCATTCCCGACGCGACCTGATTGATCAAATCCTGCGGCACATCCACGTGTACTCGAAGCGCAATATCCTCAAGCGAGCCGCGCATCCATCGGACCCAATCAAGCAGCAGAGGTTGCGCAAGGCTGACTTCGCTGCCGACCGTCAGAACAGCCCGGCGTCCCGGCGGCACGGCAACCTGGTGAAGGGTGCGTTGCCACAGTTGGACGAACATCGGGGCGTGGCGCAGAAATTGCTCGCCGGCCGGGGTCAGCGAAGCTCCGCCTTTGTGGCGGACAAAAAGCGCCCGGCCCAGTTGCTGCTCGAGGTTGCGGATTCGTGCGCTTACCGTCGTCTGCGCAACATTCAGGCGCTCCGAGGCCCGAATGAAACTTCCGGTCGATACGATCTCGATAAAAGTGCGGGCGAGCTCAATATCCATAAGCGAAATAGCATAAAAATTGCGTTTAAATGTCAATCAATTTCGTTTGCTAGATAGCTATCGCCAGCACTAGGCTCGAAGAATTCCACCAAGCCTAGCGCTGGATGCTGCGCAGCGCCGGTTGGAGCGGGCGCAAGCTCTCTCCATCCTCACACATCGTTTTGCCTGCAGCGTCACAGGAGAAATCATGTCGACGAGAGAAAAGAGCCAAGGCGATGTGGGGCGTCGCGACTTTCTGAAGCTGTTCGGAGCGGCTGGCGCGGCCGCGAGTACACTACCGCTTGGAGGATCCGCATCGGCGGACGAAATGGTGGCCGCGACGGCCGATACAAAACATCATCGCGGGACCGCCGCCACCGAACCTCATGCTGGAGGCTCTGGCTATGAATTCTTCAATGTCGACGAATCCGCCTTCATCGAGGCGGCGATCGACACGCTCATTCCCAGCGATTCAACCGGCCCTGGCGCCAAGGAACTCGGCGTTGCGATCTACATCGATCGGCAAATGGCCGGCGGATACGGCAATGGCGACCGGCTGTATCTGGAAGGGCCGTTTGGCGAGGGCACGCCAGAACAAGGCTATCAATTGCCGATGACGCCATCGGAATTGATCCGGGCCGGCATCGCCGACGTCAGTGCCTATGTGCAGAAAAACCACAAGAGCACCTTCGACGGCCTTTCGGCAAAAGATCGTGCCGAGGTCATGTCCGAACTCGACGGCAAGAAGGTCGAGCTCCCAACAGTGCCGACCGCGACCTTCTTCGGGCTTCTGCTGCAGCTCACGATCGAGGGTTATTTCGCCGATCCGATGTATGGCGGAAACAAGGACAGGGCGGCCTGGAAGATGATCGGGTTCCCAGGCGCCGACGCCATGTACATGGACAAGATCGAACCGTTTCGGAACAAGGCCTATACGGCTCAACCGAAGGGCATCCAAGATCTCGTTTAATCGACTGAAGAAGAAGGAAACTATAACATGGCCACCAAACTCAACGCGGTCGATGTCCTGATTGTCGGTCTTGGCTGGACAGGCGGCATCATTGCCAAGGAGCTCGCGTCGACCAAGCTGAAAATCGTCGCCCTTGAGCGGGGAGGCCCGCGCGACACCAATCCGGACTTTATCGACCCGCAGATCCATGACGAACTGCGTTACGCCGCTCGCCACGATCTCATGCAGAACGTGCGACGGGAAACCATCACCTTCCGCAACAGCGAATCGCAAACGGCGCTGCCAATGCGACAGCTCGGCTCGTTCCTGCCCGGCCAGGGCGTTGGCGGCGCCGGCGTCCACTGGAACGGCGTCACCTGGCGCTGGCTCGAATGGGATCATCAGGCGCGCACCCGGACGATCGAAAAATACGGTGAGAAGATCATCCCTTCGGACATGCACCTGCAGGACTGGCCAATCACCTATGACGATCTCGAGCCCTATTACGACAAGTTCGAGAAGACCTGCGGCACCTCCGGCAAGGCCGGCAATATTAACGGTCGGAAGATCGACGGCGGCAATATCTTCGAGGGATCGCGCAAGGACGAGTACCCCAATCCGCCGATGATTGCCGCACAGAGCATGGTGATGTTCGAGAAGGCGGCCCGCAATCTCGGGTACCATCCGTTCCCCAACCCTTCGTCTAATGCGTCGCGCGATTACGTCAATCCTGATGGCGTGGCCTTCGGCCAATGTCACTATTGTGGCTTCTGCGAACGTTTCGGCTGCGAGGCGAATGCCAAGGCGAGCCCGCATTTCACCGTCATTCCGCTGGCGCTGAAGAACCCGAATTTCGAGCTGCGCACCAACTCCATCGTGCTGAAGGTCAATCTCGACTCGACCCGCAACAAGGCGGTCAGCGTCACCTATCTCGACGCACGCGGGCGGGAGTTCGAACAGCCTGCCGACCTCATTATCCTGTCGGCCTATGCGCTCGGCAACGTTAACCTGTTGCTGCATTCGGGGATCGGCGTGCCCTATGACCCGACAACGGGAAACGGTGTGGTCGGGCGCAACTATGCCTATCAGTGCGGTGGCGGAGCTACCGCCTTCTTCGACAAGGACACCATCCTGAATCGCTTCATGGGAGCAGGTGCGCTCGGCACCTGCATGGACGATTTCAACGGCGACAACTACGATTTCGACAAGGCCGGCTACATCGGTGGCGGCGGCATCAGCTGCAGCAACTCGGGCGCCCGGCCCATCCAGTCACATCCCACGCCGCGGGGCACGCCGCGCTGGGGCTCCGACTGGAAGGAGGCAGTGGTCGACAATTATGACCACGCGGCCAGCATTGGCAATCAAGGCGCGGTGATGGCCTACCGGCAGAACTATTTGAGCCTCGATCCGACCTACACCGACGTCTTTGGGCGTCCGCTGATGAGGATGACGTTCGACTTCCAGGACAACGAGGTAAAGCAGATGAACGGTCAGGCCGACATCTGCGTGACAATCGCCAAGGAGATGGGTGCGACCAAGGTCGATCGGAGCATTCCCCCCGTGCCTTATTCGATCGTGCCTTATCAGAGCACGCACAACACAGGCGGGGCAGTTTTCGGAGCTGGCCCAAGCACCAGCGTTCTGAACAAATATCTTCAGGTCTGGGATGTTCCAAACGTGTTCGTCACCGGCGCCTGTGTGTTTCCTCAGAACGCCGGGAAGAACCCGACCGGACCGGTAGGTGCTCTTGCCTACTGGGCGGTGGACGCGATCAAGAACCAATATCTGAAGAACCCCGGCCCACTGGTTTCCTCCTGAGGCAACGTCTGCCGGATCCGTATCCGCGGTTCGGATCCGGCAGACTGGGTTGTGTTTCGAATCCCGATATTGCCAGAGGCAGACTTGGCGGAAACCAAGCCGCCGCTCATTGAAGGCAGCAAACATGAAATCGACCATGCTTGGATTGGCGACCGCGATTCTCACTGCAGTCGGTTCGGCCCATGCGCAGGAATCATCCCCCGGCAACGCCGAAGCCGGTGCCGTCGTCTTCAGGAGGTGCATGGCCTGCCACAAGGTCGGCCCTGACGCACAAAACGGGGTAGGTCCGGTTTTGAACGGCGTCGTCGGCCGATCGGCCGGTGAGTATCCCGATTACAGCTATTCCTCGGCGAACAAGAATTCGGGTCTGATCTGGGATGAACCGACGCTGACGACCTATCTGCGAGCGCCGCGCAAACTGGTGCCCGGCACGAAGATGGCGTTCTCCGGTCTCAGCAAGGACCAGGAAATCGCCGACGTCATCGCCTACCTGAAACAGTTCAACGCTCAGGGTCAGAACGTCGGCCCCTGAGGCGCGACCTGTCACGGGCTGCAAAGCACAACCTGTATGAAGTTCCTTCTGCACCAAGGCCTGGGGTATTCCACGGTTCATCAGATCGGCAGCTACCTGCGTAGCCGCGGCGCCGGCCATCACTGGATCGAGCGATATCGCGGCGACATCTTCGTATTCGTGTCGGATGCGGTCGACGAAGAAATCCTGAGAAGCAAATTCGCCAGCCTTCTCGATGCTGTCAACGACATAGATACGGACGGGACTCGACCTCGATGAGCGAAAAAAATTTCGACGAGAGAGTAAAATTGAAACGGGCATATGAGAGCCCTGCCGCCGACGATGGCAAGCGAGTGTTGGTTGACCGGCTTTGGCCGCGCGGGGTCAAGAGGACCGAGGCCGCCATCGACTATTGGATGAAGGAACTCGCGCCTAGCACCGAGCTTCGGAAATGGTTCGGACACGATCCAGCACGCTGGGAGGAATTCCGCCAGCGATATGCGGCGGAAATCCATGAGCATCGCGATGTGCTCGACCGACTACGCGATCTGATACGGCAAGGCGCCGTCACACTCGTCTACGCGGCTCATGACGAGGCTCATAACGATGCCGTCGTCCTTAGAGAGGTTTTGCTGAGACATCGATGAAAACGGCGCGCCCCTCCTCCACTGCTAAAGACACTGGCTTGCGGTCTCGACAGCGACAACAAACCCGTTTCTCCGGAACCAAACCAAGGAAAATCCATCCAATCATCGATGGGCGCGTTCAGTTGAGGAGAAGAACAATGAAATTCTTTGTCGATACAGCCGACATTTCTGAAATTCGCGAGCTTGCCGCCGCTGGCATTCTCGACGGGGTGACCACAAACCCGTCCCTTATCGCAAAGACCGGCCGACCGATCAGGGATGTGATAAAAGAGATTTGCCAGACAATTGAGGGCCCAGTTTCGGCAGAGGTCACCGCGACCGGCTTCGACGGCATGATCGCCGAGGGAGAGCGTTTGGCCGGCATTGCCGGCAATGTGGCCGTCAAGGTGCCGTCGACCTGGGATGGATTCAGGGCTTGCCGGGCGCTCAGTCAGGTCGGGCACAAAGTCAATGTCACCCTGTGCTTTTCAGCCAACCAGGCACTGCTCGCAGCCAAGGCAGGCGCGACCTTCATTTCGCCGTTCGTCGGCAGGCTCGACGATCTCGGTCTGGACGGCATGGAAGTGATCCGAGAAATCCGCACGATATACGACAACGACAAATCCTTCACCACGGAAATCCTGGCGTCCTCGATTCGCACGCCTCTCCATGTCAAACAGGCGGCGATCGCAGGCGCCGATATCGCAACCGTACCACCAGCGGTACTCAGAAACCTCGCCAAACACCCACTCACCGACAAGGGCCTCGAGTCCTTTCTCGCCGACTGGGGTAAGACGGGGCAAGCGATTCTGTAATTGCCCGCAGTTGAATGGCTGAGGAAGCAACCATAAAAATTGCACTCATTTACCGATTAAATTCGTTTGCATGATACCGGAGACGGCGGGAAACTGCAGTGTGAAAACCACTCGGCCCATTGCGTCACGTGATCGGAACGTTTGGCGCAAGTGCGCTGAGAATCTGAAGGCGCACTAGCCAGGCAGAACGTATCCCAGTGGGGATTGTCGCTTCGCCGTACGAGCGATTTTCACATCAGATCGCCAAGGAGAAGACGATGGCTGAAGGCCATACCAAATTAAACGGGCCGGATCTGGTCCAGGGGATTGCGTTCTCGGATCTTCCCGATGGCGGAAAGCTCGTCGGCCGTTGCGGCGACGAACAGGTGCTACTGGTGCGCCGCGGGGCCGAGGTCTTCGCGATCGGGGCGACTTGCACGCATTACGGCGGGCCGCTTGGCGATGGTCTTGTGGTGGACGATACCGTCCGCTGTCCTTGGCATCACGCGTGCTTCGATTTGCGTACAGGCGAGGCCTTGCGAGCGCCTGCCTTCAATCCACTCGCGTGCTGGTCGGTGCAACAGCGAGATGGCCGGATATTTGTCGGCGAGAAACTCAAACGGACGGCACCGAAGCCGCGCGACGGAAGCGCTGGCCAGGCCCCCGAGAAAATCGTGATTGTCGGTGGCGGCGCGGCTGGTTTTGCTGCGGCCGAAACACTGCGGCGCGAGCAGTACCAGGGCAGCATCGTCGTGATCAGCGATGACCAGGCACCGCCCGTCGACCGGCCGAACCTCTCCAAGGACTACCTCGCCGGAAAGGCACCGGAGGATTGGATTCCACTCCGCGGGGGGAAGTTCTATTCAAAAAACAACATCGACCTGCGTCTCGATACGAAGGCCGTTCATATGGACCTGCATTCCCGCGAGGTTGTCCTCGCGGATGAAGGCAGGATTCCTTACGACAGGCTACTCCTTGCAACCGGAGCCGAACCGGTGCGCTTGACCATACCCGGCGCCGACCAGTCACACGTACACACGCTGCGCTCGTTCGCAGATTCCAAGGCAATTATCGAGCGAGCCACGACTGCGCGACGCGCCGTCGTCCTTGGCGCCAGTTTCATTGGCCTGGAAGTTGCCGCGGCCCTGCGCTCGCGCGATATCGACGTTCATGTCGTGGCGCCAGATAAGCGACCCATGGACCGGGTCCTGGGTCCGCAAATGGGCGACTTCATCCGCGCCCTCCATGAGGAGAACGGCATTGTTTTCCATCTCGAGGACACCGCGAGCAGCATCGACGGGAGCAAGGTGAAACTCGACAGTGGCGATACGTTGGCGGCGGATTTCGTCGTCGTCGGCATCGGCGTGCGGCCGCGGACAGGGCTTGCCGAAACGGCGGGGCTTATCCTTGACCGCGGGGTCGTCGTGAACGCCTTTTTGGAGACGAGCGCACCAGGGATATTCGCGGCCGGCGACATTGCGCGGTGGCCAGATCCTCGCAGTGGCGAGAACATTCGGGTCGAGCATTGGGTGGTTGCCGAGAGGCAGGGGCGAACCGCGGCGCTCAACATGCTCGGCCATCGTGAGAAATTCGAGGCCGTGCCGTTCTTCTGGAGCCAGCATTACGATGTTCCCATCAACTATGTCGGCCATGCCGCGCAATGGGACGAGATCGTGGTCGATGGAGACATCATTGCCAAGGATTGCCTGCTCCGCTTCAAGCGCGAAGGGCGCACGCTGGCTGTCGCTTCGATCTTCCGCGACATCGAAAGTCTAGAGGCCGAGGTGGAAATGGAGCGCCAAATGGCAACCTAGCAAGCGCTCTCGGGCACCGCGATCCAGAGAAAGCTCAACCAGCATGGCGGAGCGGTGTGTCGTCGTGAACGAAAGGAGTTCGACTTATGTCCACAATGCAACAGGAACTTAACACCAACGGTTTGCGCACGGTTGCGCCCGCTCAGCATTATTCAAAGATCGTCGAGTTCGCAAAGGAAGTTGCCAGGGAAGCGTCCGATGAGACGCCGACCTCGGTTGAGATATTCTCGGACAGCGGCCACTGGTACTGCCGGGTCCGTCGTGGCGATGAAAAGACTCGGCCGATGGGTCCCTATACCAAACAACAGGCTGAGCGGATCCAGGAAGTTCGGAGAATGCTGATCGCCAAAAGAGGTACCGCTCGGATCATGTTCGAGTAGGGCGAGGACCTTGACGATCACGCCGGCCGGCGCACTTCTCACGACAACGATCGTTCGTAATCAGTTTTTTGAAAACTTTGCGAGGCAGACCTCCGGCTTTTGAGGGTTGCCGCATTGCGAAGCCGCGTTTCGCGGCAGGGCGTCTGTTGACGTTTCCCCTTTGCCGAGCCGGCATCATCTCCAATCCATGGAAGGAAAGCCCAATGGGCTACAAGTCAATCGTTCTCAATCTCGACATTGACGGCATGGCCGCTCCTGTTATCAAGCTCGGTGTCGATCTGGCCCACCGCTTCGATGCGCGCCTGATTGGTCTCTCGGCTGCCGACGTTCCGCCGCCTGTTGTAATGGAAGGAGGAGTGGCCTTCGAAGGAGAGAGCATGATGCGCCAGCGGAAGAACATCGAGCGACGAATTGAGGATCTCCGCGCCGAGTTCGAAGGTCTTGCTGGCGCAAAGGTTGATACGGAATGGCGTGGGGCTGTGGGCAATCCGACCCGCTTGCTGATCGACTCGGCGCGCCTGGCCGATCTCATCGTCACAGCGTCGCCCGAGGGCGCCTCGTCTAGCAACGTTCATCGGTCCACAGATCTCGGCAACCTGATCCTTCAGGCGGGTCGACCTGTACTGGTCACCTCGACCAACCAAAATTTCCGGATCAACAAGGTTCTTGTCGGGTGGAAGGACACGCGTGAAGCCAGGCGCGCGGTTACTGATGCCATGCCCTTTTTGCGAATTGCTCAGGAGGTTCGTGTAATCACGATCGACAATGACGCGACCGAAACCTGGAACAGCCTGAACGATGTTGTCGCCTTCCTTTCTTTTCACGGCGTAAAGGCGAAGGCGGAAGTGTTTCCGGAAAATCCGATGGTGGAACAATCTCCGATGTGGCCGACGCGATGCATGCGGATTTGATCATATCCGGCGCCTACGGCCATAGCAGGTTCAGGGAGTGGATCTTTGGCGGCGCTACCCGCTCGCTGCTTGAAAATGATCGACTGAACCGGGTCATGTCGAATTGATCGTGATACGCAACTTAGTGGATGCGCATTGGCAAAAGCTGACAAATCCGTGCAGGCTGCCGGGTTGGCCGCCCGTCAATTGTGACTCGGCTGCCAGGCAGGCTTATCGGAAGAGCACATACTCGTTACTCGCCTTCCGTGGCGATCAACATCCAATTGCGCTTCGTTGACGGGGTGTCACAGGCGAACGTCCATGTATCGATCACCTCAATGACCTGCAGGGGATCGCCGGCGACGATCACATCGTTGGCCGAGCGTGTAACGCTGACCACGTCGGAAACGAAGCGAACGACAATCTCAGCGGTACCATTCTCCTCGATAGCGTCGATGACCTTTGCTTCGCTCGTGCCGATGAACGTCAACTGAAGCATCTCCTCTCGAAGCCGACGTTCGGCGAACGCTCGCTCGAAGGTATCGAGCACTTCCGGCCCGACAAGGCGCTTCAACGTTTGGATCTCGCCGTCCGCATAAGCCCGCAGGATAAGTTCATAGGCTGTCTTGGCACCGGCCAGAAACGCGGCAAGGTCGAAATTCGGGTCGATCTCTCGCATCACATCAAAGGGCGTGCCCGCGGAGGAAGTGTTTTCGATCCTGCCGGTTCGTTGCTCTGCGGGCGCATCTTCCCGCTTGGCCTTGTCGTCGCCCGAGCGCGGCAGAAGTTGGCCCCAACTGCTCAGCAATGCCCAATAAAACGCGATGATCGCCACGAGCAGTATGTGGCTGTTTGGATCTGTGGTCTCGTTCATGACGTTCTCCCGACAAAATGTCGAATTGACTGCCGGCGCCGGTTTGGAACCGGAGACGAATTCTAGACAATGCGCGGCAGCCGTTCCCATTGATGGAAGGGCGGCGGGGACGGCAGCTGCCATTCGAGCGTGGTCGCTCCTTCGCCCCATGGATTGGGGCCGGCCTCGCGCTTTCGAGCGAATGCCTCGGCGACCGTAATGAGGAAGACGATAAATCCTGCGGCGGAAATGTAGGACCCGATCGACGAAATGAAGTTCCAGCCGGCGAAGGCGTCCGGATAGTCCGCGTAGCGGCGTGGCATGCCCGCCATGCCAAGGAAATGCTGTGGGAAGAAGACGAGGTTGACGCCGACGAACATCAGCCAGAAATGCAGCTTGCCCAGCGTCTCGCTGTACATGTAGCCGGTCATCTTCGGAAACCAGTAGTAGAAGCCGGCGAAGATGGCAAAGGCCGCACCCAAAGACAGCACATAATGGAAGTGCGCCACAACGTAGTAGGTGTCGTGCAGCACGCGATCGAGGCCGGGGCTGGCGACCACGATGCCGGTCACGCCGCCAATGGTGAAGAGCAGGACGAAGCCGAGAGCCCAGAGCATCGGCGTCTTGAACTCCATCGATCCTCCCCACATGGTCGCCAGCCACGAAAACACCTTCACGCCGGTAGGTACGGCGATGACCATCGAGGCGAAGGCGAAGTAACGCTGGGTGTCCGCGGACAGACCGGTCGTATACATATGATGCACCCAGACGACGAAACCGATCGCGCTGATTGCCACCATCGCATAGGCCATGCCGAGATAGCCGAAGATCGGTTTCTTGGCGAAGGTCGAGATGACATGGCTGATGATGCCGAACCCGGGAAGGATCATGATGTAGACTTCTGGATGGCCGAAGAACCAGAACAGATGCTGGTAGAGGATCGGATCGCCGCCGCCGGACGGCGCGAAAAAGGTCGTCCCGAAGTTGCGGTCGGTCAAAAGCATGGTGACCGCGCCGGCGAGCACCGGCAGCGACATGAGAAGCATGAAGGCGGTGACCAGCATCGACCAGGCGAACAGAGGCATCTTATGCATCGTCATGCCGGGTGCGCGCATGTTGAAGATGGTGGTGATGAAGTTGATGGCGCCGAGGATCGAGGAGGCGCCCGAAAGGTGGATCGACAGTATGACGAGGTCAACCGCGGGCCCCGGCTGGCCGTCCGTCGAATAGGGCGGGTAGAGTGTCCACCCGCCGCCATGGCCGAGCGCACCTGGTGCTCCCGGAACAAACATCGAGGTGATAAAGAGGACAAACGACATCACCAGCAGCCAGAACGAAATGTTGTTCATGCGCGGAAAGGCCATATCGGGCGCGCCGATCATGATCGGCACCATCCAATTGCCGAAGCCGCCGATCAGCGCCGGCATGATGACGAAGAAGATCATGACCAGCCCGTGCGCGCTGACGACGACGTTGTAGACACCCGGATCGCCAAATATCTGCAAACCTGGTTCCTGCAACTCCATGCGGATCAACACGGAGAGCGCGGTGGCGAGAATCCCTGCCGTGATCGAGAACAGCAGATAGAGCGTCCCGATGTCCTTGTGGTTGGTCGAAAAAAACCACCTGACCAGAAACCGAGGCTTGTGATCGTCCAAGACTGTGGCTGGATTAGACATGATGTGCTTCCTGCTCTTCACTGCTGCAGGTCGAGCGGGCTCAACGATGGACGGCATTTGCAAATCCGCCGTCACAAGGGGATCAGGGCCTCGCCTGCTTTCATTCATTCGTCGGTGACGATCACATCCATCGGAATGTCGTGCGGCTGCGGATAGATGGTCTGGATCCTGCTGCCGGCGTAGCCGACGCCGACGACGAGAGGCCGCTTCGGCGCGGCGGCCAGGGTCCGGTCGAAGAAGCCGCCGCCGTAACCCAAGCGGTAGTTGGCCTGGTCGAAACCGACAACTGGCGCGATGACCACATCCGGTTGGACGGATGGCCCGTGTGACGGCACGAGAATATTCCAGATGCCGCGTTCCAGCGGGTCTCCCGGTCCCCATATACGAAACTCCAGCGGCCAGCCCTTTTTGATGACGACCGGCAACGCGATCCGCCCGCCGCGCTCGATCACCCGTATCGCCCAGTTGCGAAGGTCCGGCTCGCCTCGAAAGGGCCAGTAGCCGCTGACGATGCGGCCGCTCACCCGGCCGACAGCCAGGTCGAGAGCGGAGCCGATGCGGGAAGACCTCGCAGCGCGTTCCTCGGCGTCGACCGCGAGACGCTCGTCGATCAGGCGCTTGCGCTCCGCCTTGCGCCATCGACAGACATCCGTCCAAGCGTCTTGCACAACCGAGTCGGTGTCATATCCTGGAACAAGTTCGTGCAGGAAGCACGGCGGCGAGGCGTACTCTCGCGTTTCCAAGGGAATATCCTCCTGGTCAGACATTGTGCGCTCTATCAACTCTTGCGGCGGAAACCACCTCGACCTTCTGGACGTTGCGCTGCGTAAAACAGGAAGGCAAACGGAATTAAATGCTGTATTGATGCAAAATTATTGTACTGAACGGGAAGCCAGAATGGATATTGATCGCGCTCGCACGTTTTTGGAAATCGTCCATTCCGGCAGCTTTCTGAAAGCCGCCGACCGGCTCCACGTCACCCAGACGACGGTGAGCGCGCGCATACGCACGCTTGAGGAAGAGCTCGGACGTCAGCTCTTTATCCGCAACCGCAATGGCGCGCAGCTGACACCGGCGGGCCGGGAGTTCGAGCGGTTCGCCCAGTCATTCGTGCAAATCTGGGAAAGGGCAAGACACCAGCTCGCCATCCCATCGGGACGGACAAGCGTCGTTGCCTTGGGCGGGGAGCTCAGTCTGTGGAACCCGCTGCTGCTCGACTGGCTGGTCTGGATGAAGAACGCCAGGCCTGAAATCGCCATCCAAGCCCAAGTCGGCGTGCCGGACCAGCTCCTCGAGCAGCTGAGGACCGGCGTTCTGGACATTGCCGTGCTCTATGCGCCGAAGCTGCTACCGGGTTTCAGGGTAGAGCTTCTCGTCGAGGAGCAGCTCGTCCTGGTTCGGACCACGGACAGAGACGGGGAACAAGTCGGCTCCAAAGACTATGTCTATGTTGATTGGGGGCCACTGTTTGCGGCCCAGCATGGTGCCAGCTCCTCAGCTTTCGGCGAGCCAGGATTGATGGTCGGCCTTGGTCCGCTCGGGCTGAGCTATATCCTGCGCGCCGGCGGAATGGGCTATTTCCGCAGGGGGGCCGCAGCTCCTCATATCGAGGCGGGGCAGCTCGAGATCGTGGAAGGCGCACCGGAATTCACCTATCCGGCCTATGCAGTCTATCCGGAAGCAAGCGAGGCGCGTGCCGACGTGCAGGAGGCGTTACGTGGTCTGACGCAGGTGGTGAAATGACAGCGTTATTTCAGTTCCAAATCATCGGTCATGAAGCCGGAAAGAAATCCGTTGCCATGGATTGATCGTACATGCCTTATCCATTCCACACCATCGGTCACTCGACCCGGTCGATCGCCGAATTTGTCGCCCTGCTGCGGGTCGCAGAGATCACCCTGGTGATCGACATAAGGACTGTCAGACGATCGCGGGCGAACCCGCAGTTCAACAGCGAGGTGCTTCCCGAAGAGCTGGCAGCGTTCGGGATCGGATATGAATACATTGCCGAGCTTGGCGGCCTGCGCGGCAAGGCGCACGATATTCCACCTGCGCTCAACGCATTCTGGATCAACCAGAGTTTTCACAATTACGCCGACTACGCGCTGTCGGCCGAGTTTCTTGACGGCCTGAATCGGCTTCTGTCCCTCGGCAGGCAGCGGCGAAGCGCCATCATGTGCTCGGAAACGCTCTGGTGGCGCTGTCACAGAAGGATTGTCGCGGACTAGCTGATCAGCCGCGGCGAGTCCGTTTTTCATCTGATGGGCCATGACAAGGTTGAGCCGGCGAAACTCACCGACGGCGTGAAGGCACGGGACGACGGAACGCTTGTCTACCCGCCTGCACAGCCTTCGGAATAATTGAGCTCTTAGGCGGCCGACGGACCAGGGTCGTCGAAACCGGTGTCGAAAGCCGCCACGACTTTGTTCTCCGCTTTGTCCTGCAGTTCCTCCGAGCGATGGACGACGCGGAGAACCGGTCCGTCCGGTCGCGACGAGCCCGACTCTACACCCCCCGCCAGCTTCAATCTTTCGCGCCTTGCGGCTTCCGGCTGATAAACCACTTCTTGGACCGTCAGGGTTTCAAGGCCGCCGTCTGCAGTCGGAATGGACATGGACTGACCTTCGGCCAGACCGAGCAGCGCAAGGCCGCGCGGATTGGTGATCGGCAAAAGCATGCCAACCAGACCGCGCATCTCGTCATGTGCGACGATGCGGATTTCGGCAGGGCGGTCGTTTACCCGATAAGCGACGCGGCTGCTGAGCGTCACGACGGTTGCTGGGATGTCTTCCCGAAACACCACAACTGCGCTCGAAATCTTCCGTTGAAGGATACCCGAGAAGGTTTCGCTGCGGGAAGGATGGCGCTCCCGCATCACCTCAAGAATTGTGTAGTCCTTGGTCGTCAGTTGACAGCTGTCGATATTGAGCATGGTGCGTCTCCGGCCGGCCCACGCAAGGGGATCCAGCCATAAGAAATTGATCGGGAGTGAGAAATTGCCCCTGTGCCGGACCCAGATGGGCCGGCGCAGGGGTCAGACTCCTGCGATCAGGCTGCCTGCATGATTGAGGAGACGGACGGAGACGCCCATGTCTAGACACTCGCCGCAATCGTCGGAGACGCTGGTGCGAGCCGATCGGCTCCATCGCCTTCCGGGGCGGGCTGGTTCACGGCAAGCACCAACAATTCGTGCCGGCGCCCGTCTCGGGCGGTCCACATGATCGACTGTCCAGCCGGGAGGCCGATCAGGGCCGTGCCAATCGGCGTGAGGATTGAAACCTTGCCTGCGGAGATATCCGCATCGCCAGGAAAAACCAGCGTGACTGTTTTCGCGTCGTCCGTATCGGGCTTGAACGTCACCGACGAACCCATCTGGACGGTATCAGCGGAGACCGAACCATCGGCGACGATACGCGCCCGCTCGAGTTCGGCGAGCAGTTCATCGGAAGCCTCCGGATTTCGTACAGCCACAGTGCTCGCAAGCGCCGATAGACGCGCATGATCCGACTGCGAGATGCGGATGTTCGGCTTGCGCCGGGTTTTCGTGTTGTCTTGCATTTGAATACTCGTGCTTCTGCCCGGACCAGCCGCCCACCAAGGGTGCCGGAACTGAGTCAATTCGTGGAAAAACTTGCTGAAAACGCCGATGCCCCAGAGGCTCGCGGCCCTGCGGATCATCCCATGTGGGTTAACGCACCGCCCCTCGGCTCAGGGCGTATGGCAACTGAGCCGGGGGCTACATTCCCGCTATGGGACAAACCCGGAAAAGAATATCGCGATGAATTTTGACTGCGGCGTTCATAAGACCATAGTTGGTGAAGCAATCCGGGAAGTCAAGCCAGCCACCTCGGTGCACCTGGGCGGGCATCAACCCTAAGTTAGTCAGGGCGAGCACCAAGCAGAGTAGTTATCACCAGCTCTCTTCCGGCCCTGTTTATCCCGGTTCCGCTCGGTCTTTCTTCCGCCAATCCGAGGAAGACAAGGCGTTCGGCCAAGGCTTTTGATAGAGATGGGTAAGGCCCGCGGTTCATTCGCTTGAGTGCCGTTTGCTCCTCCTCAGTTAGAGCGTCCCAGATAACCGTCATGACGGCCACCTCCCATGTTTGCATTGTCCAGCCAATGCGAATTCTGATTGTCGAGCCACGGGCTGTTGCCGTGAGTTCATCGAGCCCGAAAACCTTGAGTCTATGGAACGGCGTCTGTCCCGACAATGCCGCCCTCATTCTCCAGAACGCCGATCCGCCTGACTTCCGAGCGGTTGAGTTTCAGACGAACGCCGATACCGCCGCCGTTTTCGGCAATGAAAACGGCGCCGGCATTTTCAAGCGCGGTTTGCAACGTGTCGCAAACATCCTGGTCGGGAAGGCTGATCCGACGCTCGAATTCCTCGATGACCAACGCATCCACGCCTGAACTGCCGGAGAGCTTGTCACGGGTCCATTCGACCAGCGCGCGAGCGGCACGGCATTGAGCACCAGTGATCATCGTAAAATCTCCTGCTACCGCTTTCGGGGCCGAAATCACGGCTTGCTGCAAGCCAGGACACTCCGGGGTGCGATCGCTTGACCCAATCAAAAGTGCATATCGAATTCAAAAAGGAAGGGCTGCGTCACGCGCCGCAATCGAAATTCTAATGCAAAATAATTGTGCTAAAGCGGCAATAAATTTCGTTTGTCTTGCATACAAGGATGACTGAAGCTCACACATAGCGAAATTGACAGATTGGGTGCCAGCCAGCAGGTCTCAACGCCAGGGGAGTTCTTGGCGATATCGCGCGAAGGGCACCTTGGGCTCGGCGATGATGATAATGGACAGGCTTGAACACGATTTCGGCAGAATACTTTCCGGCAGGGTTCAGCGTCATGTGGTCGGGCGAATGGTATCTGCCAGCCGCTTCGACGTAGATGACCGCGGTCCAATCACTCCTTCGGATGACAATGCCCTCAAGACACGGCTGCGCGAGGAACTGCTCCTGCCACAGACCCGGCTGCCGATCACCTATGCAACACTGGCCGAGAGCATGGTTGGTTCCGATGCAACACGCGTGATCCGTGATGCACTCGAACAACCGATGGACGACGATGCGCAAGATAAGCTTGGACGTGTCGGTGAGTTGGAGGACATCATCGGGGCGGGCGTTTTCTTAGCCAGCGACCCCGCGGCGATGATTACCGGAACGAGTTTATTGATCGATGGCGGTTGGCAGCTCTCTGCCTAGTTCGTTCCAGAACCTGACCGTCTGCTTCCGGCCCCACTGCGGTCATTCGATGCCTTGTCCCTAAGGGGCCGCTCATGGCGCGTCCCGCTGGTTCAAACGGGGCGTATACCTCATCGCCAACAGCCGCCAGCCGTCCCGCTATATCGGGAACTTTGCGAGATAGCCGGGGATGAGATGCGCTACGAGACGATCGAAGGCGCTGCCTTGCGTCAATGCCCCGTTTGTCTGGTGGGCCAAATGGTCGAGAAGCGCAACAGGAACGGGACGGTGTTTCACGGATGCAATCAGTTCCCTGATTGCAGGCACAGCGAAGGTGTTCCGGCGCAATCGACGGCGCACCTGGATAGACGCGCCTAACGCCAGGAGCACCGCTTGCGCAGTTGCAGCGGCATCCGGGCGATGCTGCCGCGCGGACGCCGTTTCGATACGCACGACGCCGCGCCGCGCGGAATCCCAACGCGGACTCTTTTGTCACGATCAATCCAGATCAGCGCTCGACGCGCCGTTGTCCATTTACGCGAAAGGTCGCAACATTCCCGACGTTCTATACCGTTATCATGTGGTAGTCTGGCCCGCATGACGACGCTTTATCTCAATTGGCGCGGAAGACGGTGAATCCCACAAAGCCGAATAATACGCATCCGCCGAAATGGATCGAGCCTCAGCTGACGCGCCTGGTCGACGAAGCGCCCGACGGCCCCGACTGGCTTCAGGAAATCAAGTACGACGGATGCCGCATGCACGCGCGGATCGACGGCAGCGACATCCGCTTGCTCACCCGCACCGGCCTCGATTGGTCGCATCGCTATCACGCGACGATAGCGGCCCTCCGCGCGCTCCCGGTGAAAGAGGCATATGTCGACGGGGAACTGTGCGCCGTTCGGGCAGACGGCGTCACCTCCTTCAGCCGCCTGCAGGCCGCTATGGACGAGGGCCGCACGGGCGATCTTGTCTTCTTTGCTTTCGATCTTCTGTTCCTGAACGGGGAGAGCATTGCGAAGCTTCCGCTCGTCGATCGCAAAGCGCGCTGGAGTCTGGCGCCGGCGACACGGGACTGGCGTTAGGGTTATGCCATTCTGACGATCGAGGCGAACGACGACGTGGCGCCCTTCCACGACCGGCAGATGGCGGTGCTGCGGCGCGATCAGCGGATGGCTTGGCTCGACGGGACCTGCTTGGAAGAAGAGCTGCTTCGGCCGTTGCCTGCCCGCACGTTCTTGGTTTCGCAGCCGCGCGAAACATATGCACAGGCGGTGCTCGCGTTTTGAACCAAAAACCCGAACTTCGTGATCTCGCCGGCCATCCGCCGCTGCCACTGTGATCGAGGCTAATATCATTTGGACCTCAGTCGCTGCGTAGAATTTTCGCTTCTAACGCCGCTGCAACGAAGGCTCGTCTCGCTACCGGCGTCTGGCTTCGCCACGCAGAACCTGAAGTCATGCATCCATGGCCAGTTTTCGCTTCTCCGTCTGATGAGGGAAACTTCGCAGCAGGATCGTGCCTGCGTCATTCACATCGAATATGACGCGCTCACGGTCATGCCCGCCAATTTGCACCACCACGGGCCGGACGAACCTGCTCGACATGCAATTACTCTCTCAGTTCCGACCTCGATACGGTCTTCACCTATCATGACGTTGGGTCAATTTATACATGTATCAGCTAGGCCCGAAGAGAACTTGCAGTTGCTCAATCTCAAGACAAGTTGCCTGTCCAATTCCACCAAGCAGACGCGAAGCGGGCGTCGCACCGTGCCAACGCGTCCGCGATTGGAATGCCGTCGAGGATCGCGAGGCGGCTGACCGAGTCCGGGTGGTCCATTGCGGTTCGAAAGGCCGTATAAGATCCTCTGTCGTGCCCGACGAGGCCGAAGCGGCCGAAGCCGAGCTGGCGCATGAGTGCAACGCAATCTCTTGCCTTGCCTCGCTTCGACGACCCAGCGTGATCCGGTGTGTCGGCAGGCTTGGAGGACTGGCCGAAGCCAGGCAGGTCCGGGCAGACAACGGTGTATTGCTCGGCGAGTATCGGCGCTACTCGGTGCCAGGTTGCATGTGTGCGAGGATGACCACAACAGCAGTAGCGGCTCTCCCCTTGCCACCAATTCGGAACCGGAGCGTGGCCTCGGGAAGCTTGATCCGTTCCAGTTCGAATCCATCGAACATACGTGCTTTCCCTATCCGCTACATTTTCGGAACGCTCTGGTGGGAGACCAGTTTCAACGTCAGCTATCGAGATCTGCAGCTTAGGTTCCCTACGTCCGAGTGGGTGAAGGTTGTCCAACGCGGGGCCGACGCCGGCCCCGCATGCACCCTCGCGCCGCGACCCGCATCGGAAAACCTTCACCAATGCTGCCGAGTACAATGCGCCTCTAAGCCGACATTCGCAGCAAATGCGGCATGCGCTAGCAGTCAAGAGTCCCGGTATCAGTCGGGGAGCTTTGTCATCTCGACTTCTTATAGCCAACCGCCCGAAAAACCGGCTCGGTGCAGTCCCGCGATGATGGCCGGCACGCGGCGCATCAGGCGCCACAGGAAGCCCGAGCGGTAGTTCTCTATCATTAGAGTGATCGGCCCCTGATTGATGCCGACATGGTCCGGCGATACCCAACCGCATGGCCGGCCGTCGGCGGCTGCTATTGTCGGATTGAAGCTTGCGGTGAAGCCGTAAGGGTTCCCCTCTTGCAGGTCGATCTCGTGGAAATAGCGCAGTGCCGGCAGAACGATCTCTGGCGCAAAGGGCAATGAGGTAATCGCTGCCCACGGCGACAACGTCCCATCATCAGGGCCGAATGGCGCACCGCGCGCCAGATAGCCGAAGAAGCGGCGGCCACCGACCGTGATTTGGCGTTTTGTCGGGCTTGGGCCGTCGCTGGCGGTGATGCCCCAGCAATTCTCGCCATAACCGCTGAAGCCCTTCGGATTGCGAATGGCGTAGTCGCGTTGCAGGTAGGTTGACTCTCGGCTGTTCTCGAAATAGTCGCAGTCGTGGTTGCGCATGGAAGCATCGCGGATGCCGCGAAAATCGATCCAGATATGCGAGAGCTGGTGGATGAAAAGTGGACCGGCGTAAACCAATTCCCGGCCATAGATCTTTTTCCACTTGTAGGTGGATAGCCAGGCCGCATAGCTCTCGAGCGGCAACGGATGCGTTGGCGAGCCGAGACCCAACACATAAAGGATCACCGCTTCGTCGTAGCCTTGCCAGCGATAGCGCAGGAAGCCTTTTCCAGGCCGCCAGCCATGGGTGACGGTAGCGCCACCGTTCTGCGCCCATCGCCAGTCGGCGCGCCGGTAGAGCGCATCGGCAAGCCGCCGGATTTCCAGTTCGGATTCATCGTCCTCGCCAAAATAGGCGCCGGCGGCCAGCGCACCGGCAAGCAGAAGCGCCGTATCGACCGTGGACAGCTCACACTTCCAGACGCGGCGGCCGGTCGCCATGTCGAGGAAATGGTAGTAGAAGCCCTTGTGGCCCGTTGTGTCGGCTTCGGGCCCTTGCGGCGCGTTCCAGAAGAAGCGAAGCGTGGCGAGCGTCCGTTCAGCGGCGGCGGCGCGCGTCATGAAACCGCGCTCGACACCGACGGGATAGGCCGAGAGGGCGAGCCCGACGGCTGCGATGCTGGCCGGTGACCCCGGGGTGTTGCGGTCGGCGATCAGGCCATTCGCCGGGTTGGCTTCTTTGAGAAAATAGTCAAAGGACAGGCGCTGGATGTCCGAGAGAAGCTCGTCGTTCTGCGGGTGGTCGCTCGATGCATCCATGGCTGTCGATATAGAGGGGTTTCGCTGCGCTTCCCACCTTTTTGGTCGTCTTGTCGCCTTTGGGTCATGTCACGACGATGAACACCGCCTTTTCGATGCCCAGCGTATCCATCAGGCCGATTAGGTCGCGGGATCTGGCCGATGCCCGACCGCTTCGCGGCGATGTCTCTGCTTTGAAGGCCGTTGGGCCGCATCCACGTACATACGGCGCGATGGCATAGTGGCCGCCTGCGGCCAGCAGGCGTCCGACCTCCCGCCACGCGCTCGCATCATCGGGAAAGCCGTGCAGAAGAATAAGCGGAACTCGCTCGCTAGGGGTGCCGTAAACATCATAGCCGATGTCGAGATCTTCCGTTGATATGTTTTTCATGGATCGGTCTCCCTGTTGCAAATGAATTTACTCTCTCACTGCTGTCGGCCTAAACCGCCTGTATCCTATCCGTATCTTGCGAGGTCGATAAAGGAACCTGGTGTGCCCCTGCAATCGGCGACGTCGTGGCCATGGCATTGCGAAACTCCTTCCGCCATTGCACTATCTGAGCGCCGCTTGGGATTTAGCAGTGGCAAATCCGCAACCCCATCGAGGCGATGGCTCAGAAACATACGCAGCGCGCTTCGTCCCATCCCTGGATCGACACGGTATGGCAGACAGTCTGTCTTGAGGATGGGGTTTACCGAGCCACCCCGGACGGGTCCTGGGATTTGATCCTCAGCGTCGCGCCCGATGGTGAGCCGACGATCTTCCTGAGTGGGCAGGCCGCCGAGCTGGTCGACGTTCCCTATGTGGCGGGCGAGCACTCGGTCGTCATCTCCTTCGCCGCCCACGTCTATCTTGCGACCGAGAGCGAGGTGAGGACTGGCGCGACGATCCGCCTCCTGCCGGTGCAGGGCGAGCATTTCAATCTTGACGGGACCGACCTTCCGCTGCCGACATTCGCCAATGCCGAAGACCTCATCGACCGGATGATCCGGGCAGGGCTTCTCAAATCCGACGATCTCGTCGCCAGGGCGTTCTCCGAAAGGCCGAAGGCCGCGTCGAAACGCTCGGTCCAGCAGCATTTCAAGCGAACGACCGGCATCACCATGAAGGACTTTCAGATGATCCGGCGCGCCCAGGAGGCGGTGCGTCGGTTGAAAAGCGGCGAAGCTCCTGCAGCGGTTGCCGCTGATCTCGGCTTTTCCGATCAGCCGCACATGATCAAATCCATCAAGAACATCATGGGGCATCTGCCATCCGATCTCGAGTTGGTTCACAAACTATGAGCGCCGGGCAGCAAGTCCCGCCCGGCGCCCGTGGAGTGAAGGCCTCCTACCGAGATCAGCCCTTCAGGAGCGCCGCGAACTGGCGGATGTCGCCCACAAAGAAGCCAGGGTCCTCCCAAGCCGCGAAATGCCCGGCATTCTCCATGTCGTGAAATTGAACCACGTTCCCCGATGTCTGCCGATCCGCCCATTCACGCGGAAGGCGCACGCCACCCGAGATGGGCGCTTCGCTGGCCACCGCAACCGGAACGCCGGTGTTCTTGCCCTGGATGGTCGGCGGCTGCATCGCATTCTGATTATAGATCCGGAAAGACGAGGGCGCCGTTTCGGTCAGCCAATAGATCATGATATTGGTGAGCAGGTCGTCACGGCCAAACCGCGCATCCGCCTCGCTGCCAACGCCCATTCCGGCCATGAAGCTCATGATCCAGGCCGCGAGGCCGACCGGCGAGTCGTTCATCGAGAACGCCAGGCTTTGTGGCTTGGTCGCATGCACCAGATTGAAGGCCCCGTGGGTGAAGAACCACTGCTGGATGGCGCCGGCATAGGCCTGTTCCGGCGGAGTCAGGGCAGCAAAGTCCGTGCTCTGGTCCGGATAGCCGACATCGGTCACGTGGTAACCGAGCAAAACCTCCGGATGACGCTGGGCCAGCGACATGGAGATGATGGAGCCGCCATCACCGCCCGCGGCGATGAATTTTCCATAGCCGAGCGTCTCGATCATCAGACGTGCGAACAGATCGGCGACTGTGTCCATTGGCAGGGCGGTCTTGCCGGAAAAGCCGCTACCTGGAATGGAGGGGACAACGACATGGAAGTCCTCGGAGAGCGGCTCGATCACCCGGTGGTAACGATAGAAAGAGTCTGGCCAGCCATGCAGCAGCAGGAGCGGAACCGCGTTCGGATTCTTCGAGGGCTGGTGGACGAAATGCAGAGCGATCCCGTCTATACTGGCCTTGAAATTGGCAAGCGCGTTCAATCCCGCCTCGGCTCGCCGCCAATCGTAGTCATTGACCCAGTATTCGGTCAGCCGCTTCATATAGCCGAGGTTGGTTCCCATAGCCCAGCCTGCATCGGCCGGCTCATCCGGCCAGCGCGTGTGCTGGAGCCGGTATCTCAAGTCGGCAAGCTGGGCGTCGGGCACAGCAATTTCGAAAGCTGTCGGTTTGGTCATGGCAGAGGTCTCCTGTGAGAACGTGGTTTTGCTGGCGAAGCCACCGAGTAAAGCTGAGGCGGCGAGGGTCTTGGCAAATTGACGGCGGCTCATCTCTTGTCTCCGGCGCGTTGTGATGAGGTGAGGCTAGGGGGCGCGGCAGCGAAGCGATTGTAAAATTGCGAAAATCATGGCCCTGCACCGCCGCTGATGCGGCCAAAGAGTGAGGAAGCTATTCGGCATTCTCGGCCGTAGCCTCCGTGGCGATCCAGATCCTGAGGTTCGTGTAATAAAAATCAATTGTTGACAATTAATAAAAAAGCGCGCGATGATCTTCGAAATTCGCAGTCGGAAGCGCTTGAAATGCTCACATGCATGGTTGGTTGGTCGCACTCCAAATTCGGCAGGCTGGACGCCGGCCTGGAAGAACTGATTGCCGGTGTTGTCGCAGCCGCTCTGGCCGACGCCGGCTTGCTGGCCGGCGAGATCGACGAGATTTTCGTCGGCACCTTCAACCCGGGCCTCGTCGAGCAGGATTTTCCGTCCTCATTGGTGCTGAATGGCAGTCCGGACTTGCGCTTCAAGCCGGCGACTAGGATCGAAAATGCCTGTGCCACCGGCACTGCCGCCGCCTATCAGGCGACTCGCGCGGTCGAATCAAAGCGGGCACGCTTTGTCCTGGTGGTCGGCGTGGAGAAGATGACGGCGCGGGACAGCGCCGCGGTCGGCCGAGCGCTACTGAAGGCGAGCTATGTCGAGGAGACAAAATCGATCGAGGGCGGTTTTGCCGGCGTCTTTGGACAGATCGCTTCTTCCTACTTCCAGAAATACGGAGACCAGTCGGACGCCCTGGCAAGGATCGCGGCCAAGAACCATCGCAACGCCGTCACCAATCCGCTGGCGCATATGCGCCAGGATCTCGGCTTCGACTTCTGCCGCAACGAATCGGATCGCAATCCAATCGTCGCCGGCCCGTTGAAGCGCACCGATTGCGCGCTGATTTCCGACGGTGCCGCAGCGCTGGTGCTGACGGACGCCGCCACAGCGTTGCGCATGAAGAAGGCGGTCGCACTGCGCGCCATGTGCCAGACCAGCGACTATTTGCAACTGTCGAGACGGGCGGATGTCACGTCCTTCGAAGGCGCGGCGCACGCGTGGTCCGGGGCGATGGCTGAGGCCCACCTGACCAACCGCGATCTCGATTTCATCGAGCTGCATGACTGCTTCACCATCTCGGAACTCATCCAGTATGAGGCGCTGGGCATCGCACCGCGCGGAGAGGGCGCCCGCGCGATTGAGCACGGCATCACCGAAATGGGCGGCGAACTTCCCGTCAACCCGTCCGGCGGGCTGAAGGCAAGGGGCCATCCGGTCGGCGCCACTGGCGTCTCGATGCTGGTCAACGCCGCCATGCAACTCACTGGCGAGGCGGGCGACATGCAGGTCAAGGACGCCCGGCTGGGCGGCGTCTTCAATATGGGCGGCGTCTCGGTCGCCAACTATGCCACCATTCTCGAACCGCTCAGGTGAAGCGCCCGTGTCGACCTTCAACATAGGCCACTTCCTGACGCAGAACGCGCGGCGCTTCGGCGACCATCCCGGCGTCGTCGTGTCCGAGCGGACATTCACCTGGCTGGAGGTCGACCGGCGGGTCAACCGGCTCGCCAATGCGCTGGTTAACGCAGGCATTCGTGCGGGCGACCGGATCCTGGTTCAGGCGCGCAACAGCCACCGTGCCTTCGAAGTGAAATGGGCTTGCTTCAAGCTGGGCGCGGTCTGGGTCCCGGTCAATTTCCGGCTGACGCCGGCCGAGGTCGCCTACATGACCAGACACGCCTCGGCGCGGGCGATCGTCTTCGACGGCGAATTCCCCCAGCATTGCGAGGCCGCGCGGGCCGAGTTGGATCCGGCGCCGATATCCGTCTGCCTTGACGGCCCACTCGAAGGCAGTCTCGTCTACGAGCAACTTCTCGCCGACGGCGACGACAGCTTTGTCGAGGCGGATGTCGAGCGGGACCAGCCGGCCTGGTTTTTCTACACGTCGGGCACCACCGGGCGCCCCAAGGCCGCGGTGCTCACCCATGGCCAGTTGGCGTTCGTCGTCGCCAGCCATCTGGCGGACATGTTTCCGGGCACCAGCGAGAAAGACGCATCGCTCGTCATAACGCCGCTGTCGCATGGCGCTGGCATTCATGCACTGGCCCATGTGGCGCGCAGCGCACCGCAGATCATCCTGACGGCCACGTCGCTTGACCCGGAAACGGTCTGGCAGACGGTCGCGCGGCACAAGGTGACGAATTTCTTCGCCGTGCCGACGCTGCTCAAGACCCTGGTCGAGCATCCGTCCGTCGATCACCACGACCGCAGCTCGCTGCGTCACGTGAATTATGGCGGCGCGCCGATGTTCCGGTCCGACCAGGCGCTCGCCATGGCCAAGCTCGGAAACGTCCTCGTCCAACATTACGGCCTTGGCGAGTTTACCGCCAACATCACCGTGCTGTCGCCTGGCCAGCACGGGTTGGCGGAGGCCGGCTCGCCGGACCATGCCGTGGGCAGCTGCGGGGTGCCTCGCACCGGCGTTGAGGTCGCGATCCTTGATGCCGACGGCCGGCGCCTTGCTGTTGGCGAAACGGGCGAGATCTGCGCCCGTGGCCAGGCCGCTTTTCTCGGCTATCACAACGATCCGGATGCGACAGCAAAAGCCTTCCGGCACGGCTGGTTCCACACCGGCGACCTAGGCTTCCTCGACGAGCGCGGTTTTCTCCATATCACCGGCCGCGCCTCCGACATGTATATTTCCGGCGGGCTGAACGTCTATCCGCGCGAGATCGAAGAGGTGATCCTCGACGACGAGCGGATCGACGAAGCGGCGGTGGTCGGCATGCCGCATCCCAAATGGGGTGAATGCGGGGTGGCGGTGGTGGTGGCGAAGGCCGGCTGCGAGATTGCCGCGAAGGATATCATCGACGGCCTCAACGGCCGCATCGCAAGATACAAATTTCCCAACCAGGTGGTGTTCTGGCCGGAGCTGCCGAAGTCCGCCTATGGCAAGGTGCTGAAGCGGGAGATCATCAAAAGGCTCGCGGAAGAGCACGAGCGCGCGGCTTGACCGAGCAGAAGGTGGCGACAATGAAGATAAAAGGCCTGGATCATGTGGTGCTCACCGTCAGGGACATGGCGCAGACCATCGATTTCTACCGGCACGTGCTCGGCATGCGCCATGTCGTGTTCGATGGCACCTACAACGCGCTGCATTTCGGCAACCAGAAGATCAATCTACATCCGTATCGCTCCGAATACACGCCTCATGCCGACATTCCCGCGCCGGGGACGGGCGATCTGTGCCTCATCGCCGAAGGCGGCATCGACGACATCGTGCAGGAACTGGGCGCGCTCAAGATTTCCATCGAGGTGGGGCCTGTCGACCAGACCGGCGCACGCGGCGCGATGCGCTCGGTCTATTTCCGGGATCCCGACAGCAATCTCATTGAAGTTGCGTGCTACACATCCTGACATCGCATCGCTTCCATTCAAGGCTCATTCCATGGCTCGTCCGAAACTGAACCGCAAACCCGCTCCGCAAATGGAGGTTGCCCGCCGCAGTCTTGATGCGCAGGCCGCCGACAAGCTGCGCGACGCGATCCTGACAGGCGTGTTCGCGCCCGGCGAGAAATTGACGGAAGAGGTGATCGCCGAGTCGTTCGGGCTCAGCCGCGGAACGATCCGGGCATCGCTGCGGCTCCTGGTACATGAAGGGCTCATCGTCCAGGAACCCTACCGCGGCTACAGCGTCAGGTCGCTGAGCTCTCGCGATGCGTGGGAGCTGTTCACCCTGCGCAACACGCTGGAGGCCTTCGCCGCGCGGCTCTTGGCCGAGGCCATCACCGAAGCCAAGCGGGACCGGCTGGACCAAGCCTACGACAAGGTCGTCAAGGCGGTCGCATCCGGCGCGAGGACGCGCGCCGTGGAAGCGGATTTCCAGCTTCACCTGACGATCGCCGAGCTGACCGAGCATTCCGCCCTGCAGGCCCACTACGCGCTGATCGCCGGCCAGGTCCGCCTCTATCAGTCTCTGGTCAGCAAGTTTCTTTCGCTGCAGGACTACATCGTCACCCATGAGTCCCTTATCGCGGCGATGCGGCAAGGTCGGGCTGGCGAGGCCGAGCGGCTTGCCGCGGAACACAACACCGCAGATGGCGAACGTCTGGTTGAATGGCTCCGCGAGGCGGAGGGCCGATCCGAAGACCGCACCCGGGGCGGCTCTGTCGGTCGCTCTGTGTCTTAGGAACGAACGAAAGGAGACACATTTCACGGCAAAAATAATTGTTAACAATGAACAATCAATCGTGCGCCAATAAGGGGAATGATATGTCAAGAAAGCGCAGTTTTCTGGTCGCCGCGTCGCTTTGCGCCGCCGCAGCCTTTGCCTCGTCCGCCGCAAGTGCTGCTGATGAATCGCTGAGCCGCATCCAGGTGGCCAAGAAGGTGGTTGTCTGCTCATCCAACGACGTTCCATACGCCTACAAGAACCCCACCAGCGGCAAGGTGGAAGGCACGGACATCGACATGGTCCGTGCCATCTTCGAACCGCTGGGCGTGCCGGAAATCGAACTTTATGAAGTGCCGATCTCGGGAATCATCTCGGCACTGAACACCAGCCGCTGCGACCTGATCTCGGATAACATCGCGATCACCGTCAAGCGCTCCGAGCAGATCGCGTTCTCGGCGCCGATGTACCGCGCCGGGCAGGCGCTCGTGGTACCCAAGGGCAATCCCGCCAAGATCAAGAGCGAGGCCGATTTCCCGGGCCATACGGTCGGGTCCTATCTGGGAACCATCCAGCTGGACTGGCTGAACAAGATGGCGGCAGCCGACTCCTCCGTCACGGTCAAGGCCTACAAGAACATTCCGCAGATCCTCGCCGAGTTGCGGGCCGGGCGCCTGGATGCGGCCGCTTTCGACGACATGGTTGCGGCCGACGCGCTGAAGAACGATCCGACGCTGCCGGTCGAGATACTGAACTATAAGATGCCCATCGGCGACTATGCTGTGGGCGCCGGCTTCCGCAAGGACGACATTGCGCTCAGGCAGGCGTTCGACGAGCAGAACCGACAGCTCCAGCTTTCCGGTGGGCTCCGCAAGGTTCTCGAAAAGTGGGGTCTGCTTCCGGTCGAGCGGTATTTTCCGTTTCCGAACTGTTGCAGCTAAGCACTGACAGGAGATCGCAATGAACGACGTGCTCGAGTTCCTGCCGGCGCTGCTGAGGGGCGCTGCCCTGACGGTCGGGATCACGATCGCGTCGATGGCGATTGCCCTTGTGCTGGGCCTTCTCATTGCGCTCGCCCGCATGTCGCCCATCGGACCCGTCCGATGGGCGGTGGCGATCTATGTCGACTTCATCCGGGGTACGCCGCTGCTGCTGCAGCTTTTCTATATCTACTATGTGCTCCCCTATGTCGGCATCTACATACCGGCCCTGGTTGCCGGGATACTCGGTCTGTCGCTCAACTACGCGGCCTATCTCTCCGAGGTCTACCGCAGTGCCATATCGGCAATTGGCAAGGGACAGGTCGAGGCTGCACGTTCGCTCGGCATGCGCCCGACACCCATCTTCCTGCTGGTCGTTTTGCCGCAAGCCCTTCGGATCGCCATTCCACCAATCGGAAACTACTTCATCGCCATGTTCAAGGACACCGCGCTGGTGGCAGTGATTTCGGTGAACGAGCTCATGTTTACCGCCGACCAGATCGCATCGACGACTTACAAATACCTGGAGGTCTATACGGCCGCCTTCGTCATTTATTTCATCGTCAGCTATCCGGCTTCGATGCTGATCCTGAAGATTGAAGACCGCATGAAACGCGCTCCCGCCGGCTGAGATCACCGTCGAATCGAAGCGAACTGCAACCTCCATCCTGGACATCGTCGCCTGTCGATAGCTGGCGTCGTCTCAAGCCTACGCGCAACTGCCATGAAAGAGATGGAAATGAAAAGGACACTCAACTTGCACCGCGAAGGGATGGCATTCATCGATGGCAGCTATGTTCCGATCGCGGAAGCGTCGATCCCATTGATGGACTGGGGCTTCACGCGCGGCGATGCGTGCCAGGACACGGTTTCCGTTCGCAATGGCGCGTTCTTCAGGCTGCAGGACCATCTGGATCGCTTCGAACAATCCTGTGCCCGGCTGCGCTACACGATGCCCATCGAGCGCAAGGCAATCGAGACGATCCTGAAGTCCTGCGTGGAGATGACGGGACTAGCCAACGCGACGGTCCAGATGATCATGACACGCGGACTTGGCCCCGCCGGATCGCGCGATCCGCGTCTTTGCAAGAACAGGTTCATGGCGTTTTGCGTTCCGTTCGTGGTCGTCGCCAACGAAGAACAGCGCAAGCGTGGCCTCTCAGTCTGGATTTCCAGCCGGTGGCGCCTGCCGCCAGACTCGGTTCCCTCGCAGATCAAGAACTACAACTGGATCGACTTCGTGCTCAGCCTTTACGACGCTTACGATGCGGGATGCGAAACGTCGCTGATGAAGAACCATCTGGGCACCATAAGTGAAGGTCCCGGGTTCAACGTTTTCGCGCTGACGGGCAAGGTACTCTCTACACCAGGATACAATGTACTTGAGGGAATAACACGTCGGTGCGTCATCGAGATCTGCCGTGAGATCGGCCAGCCGGTGGACGTCAAATCGATTTCGGAGAGCGATCTGATCAGCGCGGACGAAGTGTTTGCGTGCAGCACGGCGGGCGGCATCATGGCGATCACCAGCGTCAATGGCAAACTGATCGACGACGGAAAGCCGGGCTCTCTGACGACGAGGCTGGGGGAAATCTACTGGAGCAAACGCGACCAAGGCTGGCATGCTACACCTATTAATCAACTTTGATCCCAAGGAGCATAGCCAAGTTGCCCGTCGAGGTGGTTGGCGCAAGGCGGATCTTGCCCAAAACGCACGCGCAAACGCATAAGATTCAAGCGTCGCCGTTAACCATCAATTAACTAAGTGATCGCCTTTAGTTCTATCTTGGAGGATACTGATTGGCGAAGCGGTGAGTTGCTCCAGGAGCATAAGACAAGGGAGCAATTGTCCTGCTGGCGCACCTGCCACTTTCGCTCGTGCGCGACAGCCGAAATTGAAAAAAGGAAGCGACGGAATACCGTCGTCTCACCGGGGAGGCGCCAGCATCATGTTCGATGAGGAGCGCCAGAATGAAGATCGAAGAAGCAGTTGCAGCGGCGACAGCCGAAGCGAGCACGCTGCTGTGTTGCCTCGGCCAGCCTGTCGTGGCCTACCACGTCATGGAAATAATGAGAGAGGCGGACGTAGACCACGCTCGCGAGATGCAAATCGCGTTGGTGCGGCGAAGCATTGAGGCTCTGGTCGATGATGGCCTGGAGGACGTCGCCGCCGAACGTTTTGCGTCTCTGTTCAATGGTCGTGTCGGCTTGACCTGGAGACTCCTGCACTCGCCCGACGGCGCGCCGCACTGATATCTACCAAACCTGCCTCGCTCAAGCAGAAGACAGGGAAACGAGTAGCGAGCGCCGAGCGCACTCTCTACACTGAGTCGCTTGAAGGGAACGGCCGCGCGTGTTTACGAGTGGCCGCTAGCGGTTAGACGAAGCGTCTTTGCCTAGCGTACCTACCTTCACTGGGGCGACTCTCGTCAGGACTTCGTTTAGGTTTCTTGCGTTGAGCAGAACCAGATAGCGACCAAGCCGGACGAGGGCGTTATCCGCTTGCGGCCCACTCCAGTGGCTGAGCCTGCATTTCCTGCGCGCGGTCAGGGTGTGAGCCTTTTGACGGGTTCCAAGGCCAAACTTCAGCCGTAGGCAACGAGTGAGGTTTGGTGGGTCACGCCCTCGTCGGGCCTGTCCGGGTCTATGTCCACGACCGCGAAATAAGCTTTGCACGAGGGCGAAGCCATGATGTGTTCCATCACCCCCATTGGCATCGGCGGCGCTGCGCCAATGAACGAGATCGAGAACGACTTTCGGCACCAGCAGCTCAACCTCGCCTGCCCCAATGAGGGCCTCGAGCGCGCCGATGACGGGCTGCTGCCTATAATCCTTGGCGATGTCCAGCCAGACGCACGTGTCTACGAGAACCCTGAGCATCGAATCCGCCCCCCATCCGGTAGCGTAGACGTCTGACACCGCTGACGAAAGGACTCGTTTCCAGCGTCGGTTTGCCGCCTCCCTTGCGGTCCGGCGACTCCATGCGTTATGGCGGCGGCCGCTAAAGAGGCTGACTTCTTCGATGAACTGGATCCGTTCAGAGCGCCGCGCCGCTTTTCATCGTGCATGTCATAGCCTTACTGTAAGCAGGTCGCCCAGGTCCGGAGCCTCCTATGTGCAACGATTATGAACAACATGTACTCTGGGCTGAATATTGCCGGATGATGGCATCGCTGGCGCTCAAAATCCCGACCCACCAGACCGAACTTGATTTGCCCCAGTCTGATGACGTCCACATCAATGATCCGGCGCCAATAATGCGTGCCGCTGATGACAAGATTGAACTGGCATCGATGACGTTCGGATTTCCACCGACCGGACCAAAAGGCGGGCCTGTGTTCAATTTCCGCTCCGAAGGCCGGCAGTTCGGAAACAGCAACCGCTGTCTCGTTCCTGCGTCAGCGTTCTTCGAATTTACAGGCACGAAATATCCGAAAGCGAAACATCGCTTCACGCTCAACGGCTCTCCATTCATGGTCATCGCTGGGCTTTGGCGCGAGGGAGTCGGCAACAAGCCGCCCACCTTCACCATGCTGACGGCCGATCCCGGACCGGATGTCGCGCCGTACCACAATCGGCAGGTTGTGGTCCTTCAGCCGGAGAATTGGGCGGCCTGGATCAATCTGACAAAGCCTGAGGCTGAGCTGTTGCGGCCGCTTGCGGCCGGATCGCTCTCGGTCGAGACAGTTCGTCCGTTCGTCCCGAAAGGGGAGGAGCGGTCAATCTTCTGGCGGCTGCAGAGCTGCTCGAACACCCGCTGGCAAATATCCAGATCGAAAGCGTATAGTCCGGCTTGTCTGAAAGGCATTTTGACCCCTCGGCTTGAAGCCGTGATTAGGGCAGTCATTCTTTAACGCACTTTCAACGCGACGCCCTCTTTTGGAATGCGTTGACTTGCTTTAAATTTCGACGAACAGCCCCCGGAAGCATCCGACGTCGCAGAAGGGTGATCTTGCATATGCACATACGCTGCGCAGCCTGACAGAAAGTCGAGACTAGGTCGGTCATTTCTTCAAGGTCACGCGTTGGAACGGGACGCCCGCGTTGCAGGAACCGGACAAGCACAGTGATCTTGGGTGGTGGCCGCTCCGCAATCTGCCGCAAGAAACGATTCCCTACGTTCGCCAGGCGCTCCCTTGCATTGATCAGCGGAATCCATATTCCGAGTTCGGCTGGACCAGATCTATGGGCTAGCGGAAGTCCGCAGCGGGGTCGTTCTTTCGCGCTCCTCCATGCGCACGCCGATTAGATGCTGGCCTGCGCCTTATAGAGGTGGGCATAGGCTCCGTCGGCAACGATCAAGGCTTCATGGGTGCCCTGTTCGGCGATCCCCTGTTCGGTCAGCACCAGGATCCGGTCCGCATTGCGAACGGTCGAAAGCCGATGGGCGATGACGATCGTCGTCCGCCCTTCGGCAAGGTCGAGCAATGCGGCCTGGACGGCCCGCTCACTTTCATTGTCAAGCGCGCTCGTAGCCTCGTCGAAGATCAGGATTGCTGGATCCTTGAGGAACGCCCGGGCGATGGTGAGGCGCTGCTTCTGGCCCCCGGACAGTTTCACACCGCGCTGTCCGACATCCGTGGCGTAGCCATTCGAGAGCGCCATGATGAAATCGTGAGCGTTGGCCGCCTTTGCCGCCGCGATGATTTCGACTTCCGACGCATCCGGCCGCCCATAGCGGAGGTTTTCCGCCACCGTACCGGCGAACAGATAGACGTCCTGCTGCACGACACCGATGCTTTGCCGCAGCGACTTCAAGCTGATGTCGCGGATGTCGGCACCGTTGATCAGGATCGCGCCTTCACTCACCTCGTAAAAGCGCGGGATCAGCGCGCATAAGGTGCTCTTGCCGACGCCCGAGGCGCCGACGAGGGCCACGAACTCGCCGGGAGCAATATCGAAGGACAGTTTTTTGAGAACATGTGGCCCGTCCTCTTCGTAGCGGAAGCTGACATCGCGAAACGCCAGGGCGCCGCACGGGCGGGCGATGTCGGAGGCACCCGACCGATCCACGATCTCCGGCTCCACCTCCAGGATCTCCATCGCCCGACTGAAGCCGGTGTAACCCTCCTGCCAGAGCCGCACGAAATTTGCCAGGCGTTTGACGGGATCGACGAGCACCGCGACGCACAGAAGGAAGGTCAGCATATCCGCAACGCCGAGCTCGGCATTGACGACCCGGACGGCGCCCATGACGATGACGGCGACCGTGATAAGCTGTGCGAAGGTCGTGTTCCCGACCGAGAAGAAGGCCTCGCTCCTGTAGCCTTCCCTGCGGCTCTGAAGAAAACGGGCATTCTCCTCGTCGAAGCGGCTGATCTCGAGTTCCTCATTGGCAAAGGACTGGACAACGCGGATACCGGCGAGCGAATCCTCGATGTGTTCATTGACCGCCGCGATCCGCTCCTTGCTGAGCCTTAGCGCCCGGTTCATGCGGCGGTTGAAATGCAACGCGTAGAGCACTGCAAAGGGCGTAACCCCGAGAATAAGGAAGGTGAGCGGCAGGTCGATATAGGCCAGGAGGAGGATTGCGCCCGCGAATTTGAAAACCGCGATCGCCATATCCTCAGGTGCGTGATGGAAGAGCTCGCCTAACGAAAAGGAGTCGTTGGTCATGCGGCTCATCAACTGGCCGACCCGCTGGCGATCGTAAAAGCTGAACGCGAGCTTTTGGCAGTGTTCGAACAGCTCCTTACGCAGCGCGCTCTCGATCTTCGCGCCCATGACGTGGCCCTGATAGTCGACGAACAGGCTGCCGAGCACTTCCACCGCCACCAGGGCTAGCAAGGCCCCGCCCATCAAATAGATCTGATTGAGGGCTTCCGGTGCGTCGGGAAGCTGGACCAGATGCTTGGTGACGTAGCTGGCGCAGAGAGGCAGGAAGAGCGCTGTCACCGAAACCAGCAGCGCGCAGGCGAGATCGGCCGCCAGCAGCGGCAGATGCGGCCTGTAATAGGACAGGAACTTCCTGGCACGCGAATACGGCTTGCTGCGCGTAGGTCGCGTTCTGGGAATCGGCTTATCTGTTGAATCGATTTCAGCCGTTGGGCCGATATTCGCTGCACTCGGCAGCCAGGGTTTCCGGTCGCTACGGGACGTGCCTCTTTGCAAGGCGGCGCTTCGGAGTCGTGTTTGCATTACGCTTCATGTCCTGTTTGTGATCTCCTCTCTTGTTGGACATGGACGCTCTCATCGTACTCTCCCCGTTCGGACGCCTGCGGCGGGGCGAAATATGCATTGCGCTCCCTCGAAAATCAACCCTTTCCATAACCAAGGCGGTCCGGCATCGGCTGTCCGGCGACGCGGCCACACCGCGAAGTCAGCTCACCCGCATGATCCAGGAGCGGCTAAAAGTGACAAAACAGGGGGCGCTCAATCTGGTCGGCGAGCTCGACCTGCGCGAGATGACGGGCAGGGGAATGTTTCGGGGCATGGGGGACTGTGTAGTCCGCAGATATTCGCTACTACCATCGCCGACGGGCCTCCACTGAGGGAAGCCGAGCTTCCCCAGCCTTTCGCCAGGGACAGATTCTTTGCCAATCGCGCATTTGAAGCCTATACTTTCGCATCGGCGGCCAACGCTTTCGGATGCAGCTGACCGTAAGAGGGTACGTGCTCTTGCCCGTCAGGGAGCGAGCCATGCCCCAATTCGTTCTTCGCAACCATGGCGCCGCCGACGCGTAAGGCGCGGCGTGGGAGCTCATCCGTCCTACGCGATAAATGGTCCTTGGGAAGGTTGTCGCGCGCGCAAGGCTAGAATACGTCAAAGAGCTGCAAAGAAACCAGCAAGATTGCGCCAAGCGCATAGCATCCAAGCAGCCAAACTATGAGGATGAAGATACCCGCGTCTTGTCTCAGCTTCAAAATAGCGCTTCGGAGGGACCTACTCATTCGCTCATCCATTTACCCGCACACGTAACCCCGCCAAGATATTTTCGTTCCATCATTGCCGAAGTGTCGAACTCGAACAGTTCGGTTTGCGCCCAGAGATCGAGGGATTGATGGCCACCGCGCCTCCCGATAGCGGCTACGCGGTTCGCGGCCTGATGGCGCAGGAATCTTGAGCGCGAGGTATTTTGCTGCGGGCCGGAGCCCTTGGGCCACCCGCGAGGATCGCAGCATACCGCTGCATCAGGAATTCTCGCCTCTGCCAATCTATAGACATTCTGCTACGGGAAATGTCTCCGCATGCCAATGTGCTGGGATTCAGTTGGTCGAGAAATTCCGGCAGATCGGCGCCCTTTTGAGCCCCAAACCCCAACAGAAATTCTCTTCCGGAAGCGGTCAGGCCAATGCCACGCAGATAGCCGAGCAGGTCGCCTGATCTCTTTGGGATCAGAATAAGTGCGCTCCGTTGATCGGCTCTCCAAGCAATATCCCCTCGTCGTCGTGTGAAGCGAAGGAAGCGGTGGCGCTGTTTTCCGCTTACGCAAATTCCGGCGACGATCCGGCGATGAAGGAGTTTGCCAAAAAGACGCTGCCGGTGCTGCAAATGCACGAACGTCACGTGAAGGATCTCGCTGCCGCGCATCAATGAGGGCGACGACCGCCAGCGGTTTCGCCAACGGATACGCCCGGCATGAAGGGAGCGGCTGTCGTCGGGTCCCGGGAACAAAGTAGCGAGAGTGCCGTTATTCACCTGGCTTATTCCCGGGAGGATCCAATGGGAGGCGGCATTCGCGAGGCGCCAAGGGCAGTAGAGCTGGGTTTCGGCACCGTCCCGATTGCCGCTGTCACAAGCTGAATCGCTTTCCGGCCAGGACAGGTTACCAATGCGCTACGGCGAGATATTTGCAAACGCAACGGCACTCTTGTTGGTGGCGCTGATGGTTGGCGGCATCTTCATCTTGTTTGGAGAACCGCTGTGGCCGCGGCACTACGCGCGAATGGTGCTGGTCACGGATATCGATGCCATGACCACCGCGTCAGTCCGAACAAGCTGCGTGCCCACTCCGTGCCTGCCCGACACGGTCGATCAGACCATGCTCACTCCTCGCCCCGAGGACGGACCGTGATCTGCGATTGCAGCAGATGCGGAGCGAGGAGATGCGGAAAGGCCCGCCACGCGACCTGCGCGACGGACCCTTTGGTTCAATCAAACCGTCTGGCCACAACTAAGTCAGGATAATCACGATCTTGTAGGTATTCGGGTCGACGATGACGATCCGGCCATCGGCGAGCACGAAATACTCATAGCCTTCGTAAGCCGGAACGATCTTGACGATGCGCGCCGGCAGACGATGCAGCCGGACCTTCGTTCGCGGAACCTCGATGCCGACAGAGATGTCGAAATCGACATTGGAAACGGGTTGGACGTTCGTTTCCTTGATGACCTGGGTGATCTGAGTCTTCTGTTCAACGGTCACATTGCTGATGGAAGCGGTCGAACTCTGGTCTTGCGTCTGCGTCGAGGCATTGCCCTGAGTCTGCTCGGTGGTCGTGGTCCCAGTCTTGCCCTGAGCCTGCTCCTCGGTCTTCATTTTGGTGGTGCCAGCGGCCTGCTGATCAGTCGTGGCGCCAGCCTTGCCCTGAGCTTGCTCGTCAGTCTTCATTTTGGTGGTGCCAGTGGCCTGCTGGTCAGTCGTGGCGCCGGCCTTGCCTTGGGCTTGCTCGTCAGTATTCATCTTCGTGTTGCCCGTAGCCTGCTGGTCAGTCGTAGCGCCGGCCTTGCCCTGGGCTTGCTCGTCAGTCTTCATCTTCGTGTTGCCCGTAGCCTGTTGATCAGTCGTAGCGCCGGCCTTGCCCTGAGCCTGCTCGCCCATCTTGGCGCCGTTCTGGCAATTGGCAGTGCCGGTTGCACAATTGGCGCCGGACTGGTCGGTCGACTGCTGCGTCTGGGCAAGTGCGGCCCCGCAGCTGACCTGATTGCTAGCATGCTGGTGATCAGAACGCCTTTCATGAGAGATCTCCTTGGAAAATGCGTCCCTTCGCCGCGTAAAACTGCGGCTCAGCGATAGATCGCGCTTGGCACCGATCTCGTCCGCAAAGGAATCGATTAACTCCGGACGCGCCCCGCGAACCCAAAAATGGATTGCGCCGGATCACCGACCAGAAAGAACGTGGACCGTAAGTTCACGTAAGTCACCGGGTTCGCCAACCCATCCGAGTAGCTGCGAAGAATCCGGCTGGGCTGACCACCACTTGCCCTTTGTCTTGGTTGCAAAGACAGCCAATTGGGCACCCGTTCCCTAGCGATTGTGCACGAGACGATCTCGCTGGCGAAAGTGGTAGGCGGAAAAACAGGTTCCGAAACGCTAACGACTTGCGGTCGCATTAGTATGGCTTGGTCGTGGAACGCAAAGGCTGACCCGATTTCGTCCCGCGATGCGGTACAGTTAGAGATCAAGCAAAACGTCGCCATGTGGGCGGCTGCAGCACGCCAGGATGTAGCCTGCCGATTGATCCTCCAAGGTCAGCCCGCCCAGGTCGTCCATGACGACTTCGCCGGACAGCTTGGCGATCCGGCAGGTACCGCAAACTCCCTGCTGGCAGGCGGTGGGGATGTGGACGCCACATTGGCGCGCCGCTTCCAGCAGGGTCTCTCCGGGCGCACAGTGATGCGCAATGCCGGAGCGGGCGAAGCGGACCGAAGACGACACCTTTGAAGCCGTTACCGAAGGCGAACTGTTGCCGCCTCCGAAACTCTCCTCATGATACTGTGAAGGGGTGAGGCCGATTGCGTCCAGGCAGGCGCGTGCCGCCTTCATATACGACTCCGGCCCACAGGCAAAAACCGTGCGGCTGAGTAGATCGGGAACCAAGGTCAGGAGCATCTCACGATTAATTCGCCCGGTTGGACCCGTCCATGCCGGGTCATCCTGACTGCAAATGCTAGTCACTTGAACATTGGGAAAGCGAGCGGCAAGTGCGTCCAGTTCGAGCCGAAAGATGATGTCGTCCGGCGTTCTCGCACTGTGAATGAAGCGGATATCCTGGTCGGCTGCCCGGTCGGTAAGTGTGCGCAGCATTGACATGACGGGAGTTATCCCGCTGCCACCCGAAAGGAAGAGGGACTTTGCATGCGGCAGATCGTCGAGATTGAACGAGCCGAGCGGCCCTTCGATCTCGATCCCATCACCCGGCTTCAAATTATCATGGAGCCAATTCGAAACGAGCCCGCCCGGCGTCCGCTTCACGGTAATCTGAAGGTCGAGCGGTCGCGTCGGCGGTGACGAAACGGAGTAGGAGCGCGTCACCGCGGCACCGTTGATCCTCAGGTGCACAAGAACATACTGGCCAGCGCTGAAGCAGAACATCCGATCTGAGGCGGGTGTGAGAACGAACGTTTTCACATCGTGCGTTTCGTCGATCACGCGCCGGCAGAGCGCAAGTTGTGGTGTGGTCTGTGCCCACTGTCGGTGACGCTTCGTCGGGACGAAGCCGGAGGTTGCAAAGGCCGCGTGTGCATTCATCATTCAACTCGGGTTTGAAGTCGAGCCAAGATGCCACTTCAACACCCGCTGAACAGCCGCGCAATCCTGCCTTTATGATCGGCAATTTCGATTAAACTTCCAGAGACATTACAGCGACCTGGAGAGCTCGGATGCCTTTGCGAATGATGGGTTCGTGTTTGCGGCGCGCGAGTATGGCGGTGTGGACTGGCTGGTACAGCGTCGGCGCTCCCTCGACCAAGAACGATGGGAGTTCAGCAGTGAACCTGCGCGCATCGTCGCTGCGCATATAGCAGGTGCCACCCGTGCGTCGGAGCATGATCTCCGCCAGAGTTTCCGATCCCGTCGAAAGCCGGCAGATCGCCAACTCGGCCAGCAACTCTGCGTGCGTCTTTTCCAGCACGGCCGTGTAGCCCGGGCGAATGTAGGTTTCGGGGTCGACGTCGGACAGCGTTCTGGCAGCCGTCGAAACCATCACATATTCCTCAACCATCAGATGTTCGTAGGCGATCTCAGGCAGGTAGCGAGGCGCATAAAGCACGGCGATATCCAGATTTCCCATGCTAAGGTCGCTGACCATCTGGTTTGAATAATCCGACTCGACATGGATCGAGGACTTTGGAAGGGCCTGGCATAGTGTCTCGACCCATCCGGGCAGGACCGAGCGGGTCATGCCCACTTGTGCGGCGATGCGCAAGGTGCCCTCGAAACGGTTGAACGCCCGCACGTCGTGGCGAGCTTGCGACCAGGTCGACAGCAGGGATCTGGCGTACGCTTCGAACCGCCGTCCCGCGGCTGTCGGCTCAGCGCCGGCGCGCCCGCGCTGAAAGAGCTCGGACCCGATCGCGCTCTCGAGGTTCTTGATGCGGGTGCTGATCGTCGACTGGGTCAACCCCAAGCGATCGGCGGTACGATTGAAATTTCGCGACTCGATGATGTCGAGAAAGGTTTCGATGTGATCTAGCTGCACGGGACCTCCCGATCGAAAAAGTCGATCATATTGCGCAGGATCATAACCTTGATCAAACAATACTCAAGGCGGAAGCTGCCCTCGGTGAAATCGGCCGGCAGATCGACCAGGCTGAAGCTACGGAGCTGAGCAACGTGTTCACAGTCGACTGCGATTGTCACAATTACTGGTCAAGCGCCACTGTACTGGAGCCTTACCTTTCCGGCCTATGGAAGGACATGTTCGTCGAAGGGGAGAAGACGGGTCCCGTTGGCGCCTTCCCGCATGGCCATCGTCCCTGGTTTCATCCGCAGGACTTCTCCCGCAAGGACGTCCGTCCGAAAACGGAAGCCGACAACTATCTCATCATGAAACAGAAGCACCTCGACAAGTACAAGGTCGATGTGGCGATCCTGACCGGCGATGAGCCGATCGAGGCTTCCACCCTCGCCAATCCTTATTATGCCAGCGCCCTCGTCAGCGCCTACAATGACTACCAGATCGACCAATGGCTGCCGAAGGACGATCGCTTCATGGGCTCGATCATCATCGCGCCACAGGATCCGAAGCTCGCGGCCGCCGAGATACGCCGTCTGAGCAATCATCCGCGCATGGTTCAGGTTCTCGCTTCGCAAGGCTCCGTCAAGCCTTATGGCGATCCGTTTTACCATCCAATCTACGAGGCTTGCGCGGAGGTGGGGCTGCCCTTTGCCATACATCTGGGCGGCCATGGCGGCGTGAATTCGACCGCGATTGCTCCGGCCCCGACGACATTCTTCTGGGAGACCCATGCCATCCTGCACATGTCGGCGATTTCGCATGTCGCAAGCATGATTGCGCATGGCGTCTTCGAAAAATGGCCGGACCTCTACTTCGTGGTCATCGAATGCGGCGTCGCCTGGGTGCCGTCGGTGCTGTGGCGCCTGGACGCAGATTACAAAGCCCTACGCAAAGAGACGCCATGGCTGAAAATGCTGCCTTCCGAATACTGCCGGCGCAACATCCGCTTTTCCACGCAGCCACTGGAGCAGCCCGCAAATATTCAGCATCTCTGGTCCACTCTCGAGGCAATGGACGGAGAAAATACGCTGATGTTTGCCTCAGACTATCCGCATTGGGATTACGACGATGCCAACACGCTGCAAATCCCTCCTGCCTGGAAGAGCAAGATCATGGGGCTGAATGCGCTGGAGGTTTACAAACGCATCCCCCGCGCGCAAGCGGCGAATGCCGCCTGAGGAAGCAGACGATGCCCGAGAAGACATATATTTGCCGTGTCGACGAGATCGAAACCGGATCTGCCTTCATCGCCAAGATCCGCAGCCTTTCGGTCGGCGTTTTTCGCATCGGAGACTCATTCCACGCGCTGCTGAATGTTTGTCCGCACCGCGGCGCTCCGCTTTGCGAGGGGCCGCAATGCGGAACAACTGCACCGGTCGAAGAGGCGCAATTCATCTATCACCGCGAAAACGAGATCGTGCGCTGCGCCTGGCATGGCTGGGAATTCGACATCAAATCAGGCGCGGCCCTGGTCGATCCGTCCGTTCGCGCGCGCACATTTCCAGTAACCGTCGAGGCGGGCAGCATCTATGTGACGGCCTGATTGAGGTACGGATTCGAAGAGTAGAAGAAAGGTGATCGAAACTAACTTCACAGGTGCTTGACTAACAATAACGCGGAAAATCCGTAATGGGAGAGTCAAATGTCAGAATCTGAATACAAGCTTGGTATCGCTCAAAGCCTGATTGGTCACAGCAAGATTTCCCGCCGTGACTTCATTCATCTTGGGCTGGCCGCTGGGCTGACGGTCACCGCTGCGGACAAGCTCTTTGTCAGTTCGGCCCGGGCCGAACCGCTGCAGGGCGGCTTCGCCAAGCTCGGCATGGCACATGGCGCAACGACGGATTCGATCGATCCGGCCGGCTACCCGGACACATTCACACAGACGGCATTCTCCGGCTCGATGTCCAACAGCCTCACCGAGGTCGACGCGAAAGGCAACGTCCAACCGGATCTTGCCGAGAGCTTTGAACCATCCGATGGCGCCAAAACCTGGGTCTTCAAGCTGCGCAAGGGCGCAACCTTCCACAATGGCAAGAATGTGACGGCGGACGATGTCGTGACTTCGCTGCGCTATCATATGGGCGACGAAACCAAATCGGCGGCGAAGCCGCTGCTTGAGCCCGTGGCCAGCATCAAGGCGGATGGCCCGGAGACGGTTGTCTTCACGCTGAAGAGCGGCAACGCCGATTTCCCCTACATCATGAGTGACTACCATCTGGTCATCATGCCGGCCAAGGACGGCAAGGCGGATTGGGGATCGGGCGTTCGCACCGGTGCTTTCGTGCTCGAGAATTTCCAGCCCGGCGTCTCGGCCAAACTCAAGCGCAATCCGAACTACTTCAAGAACGGCAAGCCCTATCTCGACGAGGTGGAGTTCATCGCCATCACCGATCTCGCCGCTCGCATGGCCGCGTTATCGACAGGGGAGGTGGACTATATTGGCCGCGCCGACCTCAAGACCCTCGGCATGTTGAAACGCAATCCCAAGGTGGAGATCGTCGAGGTCACCGGCTATGGCCACTATACCTTGCCGATGAATGTCACGGTTGCGCCGTTCGACAATCCAGACGTCCGAATGGCTTTGAAATGGGCGATCAACCGTCAGGAGATCGTCGACAAGATTTTTCTCGGCCACGCCACGGTGGCCAACGACAACCCGATCGCCCCGGCGATCAAATTCGCCACGAATCCGCAGCCGCAGCACAGTTTCGATCCGGAAAAAGCCAAGCATTACCTGAAAAAGGCTGGAATGGAGAAACTGAAGGTGGACCTCTCGGTCGCCGATGCCGCTTTTGCAGGCGCGGTGGACGCGGCTGCGCTCATCCGCGAGACGGCAGCCCAGTGCGGCATCGACGTAAACGTCGTGCGTGAGGCCGAGGACGCCTATTGGGACAATGTCTGGCTCAAGAAACCTTGGTGCGCTTCCTATTGGAGCGGTCGCGCGACGGCCGACTGGATGTTCACGCAAGCCTTCGCCGCAGACTCCAGCTGGAACGAGTCGTTCTGGAAAAATCCCCGCTTCAACGAGTTGCTTGTCCAGGCGCGCGCCGAGACGGACGAGGCCAAGCGGGCGGCAATGTATGCCGAGATGCAGCAACTGACCCATGATGATGGCGGCAGCATCGTGCTGGTGTTCAACAATTTCGTCAGCGCCAAATCCAATAAGCTCGCACATGGCGAGGTGGCGCCGAACTGGGAGAATGATGGATTGAAGATGGCCGAACGCTGGTGGATCGCCACTGCGTGAGAGTGCGGGCCGGACCCGCGATGGCTATTAGGCTCCGGCTTGCAACCGCGTGCCCTGACTGGTGTGGCAGGGCGGCGGCAGCAACGGGAAACGCGTACCCATGAACCCCGTCGCAAGAACGGTTCTGCAGCGCCTCGGCCTCGGCCTGGTCACGCTGTTCATCGTGTCCATCATCATCTTCTCTGCGATTGCAATGCTGCCGGGCGACTTCGCCAAGGCGATGCTCGGGCAATCGGCGACACCCGAAACGGTCGTCGCCTTCCAGCGAGAAATCGGCATCGACCGTCCGCCTGTCGAGCGCTACTTCGTCTGGGTCGGGCAGATGCTCCACGGTGATTTCGGCTCTTCATTCGCGAGCCGCACCGGGTACCGGCGCACCGTGGCCGAGATCATCGCGCCACGCCTCTACAACACGATGTTCCTAGCAGCGATGACCGCGCTGATAGCAGTTCCGCTGGCCTTGGGACTGGGCATCCTCGCTGCGCTCTACCGCAATGGCTGGTTCGACCGGCTGGTGAACGCAGTGACGCTGACGACCATTTCGTTCCCGGAGTTTTTCGTCGCCTATATGCTTGCCTATCTCGTCATCTCGCGCGACACGTTCATCGGATCCGAGTTCGCACAATCCCTGCCGCACTGGCTCGCGGTGTCGCTGAACTGGATACTCAATGCAGTTCCCAAGTTCCCGACATTGTCGAATGTGAACGACCAGACGCCCTTCTGGGAGCATGTCTGGAGAGTAGCCTTGCCGGCAATCACTCTTACGCTCGTCATCGTGGCCCACATGATGCGAATGACACGAGCGGCGATCATCAACATGCTGGCAAGCCCATATATCGACATGGCGCGTCTCAAGGGAATGTCGCCCATGGCCATCGTACTCAGGCATGCCTTGCCCAACGCGTGGGCTCCGATCGTCACGGTGGTGGCGTTCAATCTTGCTTATCTCGTCGTCGGAGTGGTCGTGGTCGAAGTGGTATTCGTCTATCCCGGCATCGGTCAGCTGATGGTTGACGCGGTCAAATCAAGGGATGTTCCGGTTGTCCAGGCCTGCGCCCTGATTTTCGCCGCGACCTACATCCTGCTCAATCTGACCGCCGATATTATTTCCATCGCCACCAATCCAAGACTCTTGCATCCACGATGACCAGCTACGAACCCATGGCTCAGGTTCACAGGCTGAGGCGCTCGCGCGCCACCCGTGCGAAAACGGCGCTGAAGAAGGCACCCTTCAGTGCATGGTTCGGCATCCTCGTGATCCTCGGTTATGTCATCGTTGCGGTGTTCGCGCATTGGATAGCCCCATACGGCGAAACGCAGGTCTTCAGCGAAGCCTTTGCACCGTGGAGCCAGCAGTTCAAATTGGGAACCGACCAGCTCGGCCGGGACATGCTCACGCGCCTGATTTACGGTGCGCGCAACACCATCGGTATCGCCGTCGCGACCACATTGCTGTCCTTCGCGGTCGGCGTCTCGCTCGGCCTTCTTGCCGCATTGTATAGGGGATGGCTCGACCAGGTACTGTCGCGTGCGGTGGACGTGTTGATGTCGATCCCAAGCCTGATCTTCGCCCTGGTGCTGCTCTCGATCTTCGGCTCGTCGATCACCAGCCTGATAATCATCATTGCGCTGCTCGATTCCACCCGCGTCTTTCGGCTCGCACGCGCCGTCGGGCTTAACGTGGCAGTGATGGAATATGTCGAGGTGGCGCGATTGCGCGGCGAAGGCCCGAAATGGATCATCGCCAAGGAAATCCTTCCCAATGTCATGCCGCCGCTGGTCGCGGAGTTCGGTTTGCGATTTTGCTTCGTATTCCTCACGATCGCGGCACTGTCCTTCCTGGGCGTCGGTATTCAGCCGCCGACCGCTGATTGGGGGTCGATGGTGCGCGAGAATGCGACCCTGATCACCTACGGTGATGTCACGCCGCTGCTGCCGGCCGGCGCGATTGCCCTCCTTACAGTCTCCGTGAATTTCGTCGTCGACTGGTTCCTGCACGCAACCAGCGGGTTGCGCGATGAAAGGTAGCGGTCCGGGCTCGCGCGAAAAAGGCAAGGATCTGCTGCAGATCCGCAACCTACATGTCGAGGGTTTCTCGGACGAGCGGTGGCATCCCATTGTCCGCGGGGTCGATCTGGCGCTGAAGCGGGGGGAGGTTCTTGGCCTGATCGGCGAGTCAGGCGCCGGCAAATCCACCATTGGCCTCGCCGCGATGGGTTACGCCAAGCCGGGCTGCCGTATTACACAGGGCTCGATCCTGTTCGACGGAATCAATCTTCTGGCACTCAGCGAGACAGGCCGCCGCCGCCTCAGAGGCTCCCGTATCGCCTATGTCGCGCAAAGCGCAGCGGCCTCTTTCAATCCGGCCCACCGACTCCTCGACCAGACTGTTGAAACTGTAGTGGCGCATGGGATTGCCAGCCGAGAGAAAGCGAACCGGAGTGCGGTCGATCTTTATCGGCGTCTTCAGCTTCCAGATCCGGAGACCATCGGCTTCCGCTATCCTCATCAGGTTTCCGGCGGACAATTGCAACGGGCAATGACCGCGATGGCGATGGCTTGTCGTCCGGACCTCATCGTCTTCGACGAGCCAACGACGGCGCTCGATGTGACGACGCAGGTCGAAGTTCTCGCCTCCATTCGCAACATCGTGGAGGAATTCAACACGGCTGCAATCTATGTGACGCATGATCTGGCGGTGGTGGCGCAAATGGCTGACCGCATCATGGTTTTGCGTCATGGACTTACCGTGGAGGAGGCTGAAACACGCCAGATGCTCGCCTCGCCCAGCCAGGAATATACCAAAACGCTCTGGGCCGTGCGCAAGCTCGCTAAGCCCGAAGTTCCGGCCGATGAATATCTGCTTACGATAGACAACGTCACCGCGGCTTACGCCCGGACGGTCAAGGTGCTCCAGGATGTCTCCATCAAAGTTCCACGTGGAAGAACAGTGGCTGTGGTCGGCGAGTCCGGTTCCGGAAAATCGACGCTCGCTCGCGTCGTTACCGGCCTGTTGCCGCCGCTTTCGGGGTCGATTTCCTTTGCCGGCCAGGCCCTTTCTAAGACCCTTAAGACGCGCCCAAAAGAGATTCTGCGCCGCATACAGATGATTTATCAAATGCCCGACAACGCCCTAAACCCACGCCAGACAGTCGAAGAAGTCATAGCTCGGCCGCTTGACTTCTACCTTGGCCTCAAGGGTGCGCAGCGCGATCGGCGGATCGGCGAACTCATGCACATGGTTGAGATGAACGAAACTTACCTGGACCGTCTGCCGGCCGAACTGTCGGGGGGTCAGAAGCAGCGCGTTTGCATCGCCCGAGCGTTGGCTGCCGATCCGGAACTCATCATCTGCGACGAAATCACGTCCGCGCTCGACCAGATTGTGCAGGAGGAAATCCTGAAGCTCTTAATGCGGCTTCAGCGCGAGCTCGGCATGAGCTACATTTTCATCACCCATGACATTGCCACCGTGCGAGCGATCGCCGACGAGATTGTGGTCATGCACCAGGGGAAAGTCGTTGAGCAGGGATTAAAGAGCGAAGTTCTCACGCCGCCGCATGCCCCCTATACCGAACGGCTTTTGTCCTCCGTGCCGGAAATGGATCCGGATTGGCTCACAAGGCTGCTCGCCAGCCGGAGGATGTGATCGTCGGGCAGAGCGTCGCGTGTCTTCCATATCGCCACCATTTTACAGCTTGGCGGTCGGCCGTACGGAACAATGCGGGAAATTGGCGGTTCTCGCCGCACCAACTGCAGAGCCTGCTTCTCGGCAAAGCGGTCGGTTCGTTCCGTCCATCGGAACGAACCGAGCGCACTTTCCTGACGTTCTTGTGAACGCCGCAATGATCGCGGTTCGGAATTCAATCAATCTTGGGTGGGGACTCCTGCAGCGGATTTGAATCGTGATCGTCGCGCAGCCGTACCAGCAGTGCCGACCGCAGGTCCGCTGCGTCTCTTCCGGCGATCCGATCGCCTGTCGCGAGCGGGTCAGGTGCTCTTCAGCGTCCCGTTCATCCCTTCCGGATAGAAGCCACCCTTGCTGACGCCGTCCTTGTCGGTGAGATAGACGATCCGCAGCACTTCTTTCGGCGTCCTGGTGAACGCGATCGCGTCGGGAGTCGAGGGAACGAAATTGGCCTTGCCATTCACCTGGATGCCCTGGTCCTTGTCTTCCGGCCCGTCGATCTTGTCTCGTGCATCGGAGACGGCGTTGGCGGCCTTCCAGGCTTTCTCTCCCTTCCGGTATAGAGTGGAGCGCGCCATTCCCATGTGGTAGGCCTCGACCGCCAATATGCCCGCCGCGGCGGCGAGGAAGTCCTTGTTCTTCAGAAGCGTCGCAGCACCGGCATAGGCGGTGACGCCGACATCCTCGAACAGCATGCCGCCGAGAACAAAGTTCGTTTCGTTGCCAAAGGGGTCGAAGTCCGGCCCGAGGCCCGCTGCCTCCACAACCGCTTTGAACCCAGCATCGAAATCGATGGCCGGCCTGTCGACTGCGTTCTTTGCAAGCGTCTTGCGGTAGAACCGGACATGCGCGAGTTCGTTTTCAGCAACCTCCTGCATGAATTCGCCGATGGCGGGTGTCTCGAAGGACACTTTCTTTCCGCCGACGACATCGCCGGGTTTCGAACCGGCATCGGCGGCGTCGATGCCTTTTCCGGTGGTGCCGCGAAGGTAGTATTCGGCCTCCATGTATTCCAGGTTGAGCGCAAAGCGGAAAATGTCCTCGTCCTGCACTTCCTCCTTGGCGTAGGCGCGAGAAACCGGCGCCAGGCCCGTCGTGGCGGCGAGGCTGGCTCCCAGCCCAAATTGCAATGCGCGGCGACGGGAAAGGTGGAGTGAAGGGATGGCACGTATCATGGCTTCCTCCCAAAAGCCCGCCGGCGTCACCTGTTGGCACCTTATGGCGGGCAATGCGCCCAACTCCGCCACAGGCGAAATGTTCCTGTAAGGTCGGGCTTTGCAGGGGTCGTGCTCGGGAGGAATGGCTTTTTGGGCAGCGTAACGTCGGAGTTGGCACCGACTATTTGTGACCAAGCCTCGAGTCTAGACATTGAGGTGACACATTATGAGCCGGATAGGCTACGCCCGCTCAGCACGGTCGACCAAGAACTCGAAACGCAAGTCGGCAGGCTAAGGGCCGGAGGGAAACGAGCGGACCGTGATAACTCAGGACAGCAAGGATGGCTGGAGGGGCTTCACGCCGGAAAGGAAAATTCCTGTCGACTTGTGAGACGAGTGGGCCATCCGAGAGAAGCCGGTATTCTGGTCGATCCATCCGGGCCTTGCGATTTGTCGCTTTTGCTGCGTCTATTTATGAACCGGTCTGGCCTCTTCGTCGGATCAAACAGGCTGGAAGTCACAAGGAGTATATGCACATGGCAACTGGAACCGTGAAGTGGTTCAACAGCACTAAAGGGTTTGGGTTTATCCAACCCGACGATGGCGGTCAGGACGTTTTTGTTCACATCTCCGCCGTCGAGCGCGCTGGTTTGTCGAACCTCGTTGAGGGCCAAAAGATCAACTACGACATCGAGCAGGACCGACGTACCGGCAAGTCTTCTGCTGGCAATCTCCGCAAAGCAGGTTGATTTCTCTGGCGCGCCGTGGCGAAAGCCGCAGGAGCGCGGCAAGTCACGCATGTACTGACCGCCGTGTAAAAAAAGCGCGCGAAGCTTGGTGTGATGGAGAGACCTGGGCAGCAGATTGCTGCAACGCCTCAGAAACGATCGTGTGAACCAAGTTGTCAGGCAACGGAAGGCGGGAAGTCCCCCGCGTTTTTCGCGTTTGCGTCCTCCAGCGTAGGATGGTTGGCGAGGTGGTGTTGCCCCGTGGAGCACTTTGGCTTGTTGTATCCTACAGCAATGTCATTGAATTGCCTGAGTTGGCCCCACATGGACATCGCGTCGGATTTTTCCTCCCCTTTTGGAGGTTTAAGCTGCCTTCATACTTGGCCAGGCTCAATTACGATGCGCATTCGCACTGAGCCGCTCGACAAGCATTATGACCAGTCAGGATCATCAAATGGCAAATCCTCCACGCCGACCCACAAATCCGATGTCAGCCGCTGAAGCCGCCTTCAAGCCGATCAAAAAGCCGGCGGCGCCGGTTCGCGAACCGTCGGCTGCTCCAAATGTCAGAGAGCTTGTTTCGATCAGGATCGATAGGGCGGTGCTGGACCACTTCCAGGAAGATGGACCGGGCTGGCAGGATCGGATCAACGACACCTTGCGGCGCGCTATCTCCAAAGAACCGACGAATGCCGATCACAAACGATCAGACGACTACTGATCGGCACGGCGCTGATAGCGGCGACGCAGATGGAGTTGAACGGAAGCATAAGCGTAAGCGATTGCGCACCATTTGGACAACCGACAACGCGCATCCTGGAATTTTTTCACCGAGCCGCGGCCGAACCCCTCTATGCTCCGGGCGGAGACCCGAATGGCATTTCGATTCGTACACACGGCCGACATTCACCTCGACTCGCCGCTACGTTCGCTGGCGCTGCGAAACCCTGATCTTGCCGAACTTGTGGGGGACGCCAGTCGCCAGGCATTTGTCTCGATAATAGACCTCTGCCTTGCGGAACGTGCCGATGCGCTCGTCATTGCCGGCGATCTTTATGATGGCGACCAGACGTCGATGAAGACCGCCCGTTTCCTGGCGTCGCAAATGACACGCCTCCACCAGGCCGGCATCAGGGTTTTCAAGATTCGCGGAAACCACGACGCCTTATCGCGCATATCGAAACAGCTCGTTTTTCCTGACACGGTCACGATCTTCGGCGGCCGCCCCCAGTCGGTGCTGCAAACGGCCGGCGGGCTTGACGTCGCATTCCATGGATTGAGCTTCGCGAACCCAAAGGCCCCGGAAAGCCTGCTGCCCAAATATCCGGCGGCCCGGGAAGGGGCGGTCAATGTGGGCATCATGCACACCAGCCTCGCTGGATCGCCCGGTCACGATGTCTATGCCCCTTGCAGCATCGCTGACCTGCACGGCCATGGTTTTGACTATTGGGCGCTTGGGCACATCCACGTGCGCCAAGTCCATCCTGGAGCAAGCACCGTTGTGATGACGGGAATGCCGCAGGGCAGGGACATCAACGAGGCCGGAGAGAAATCCGCCACTCTGGTCACGATACGAGATGACCGGTCCGTCGAGATCGAGGAAAAACTGACCAGTATCGCGCAGTTCGAGCGGGCGAGCGTCGATCTGACCGGGACGGTCGAATGGTCTGAGGTCGTCGGCCGTGTCCGTTCCGCGCTCGAAGGTATCCGGGGTTCCGTCAGATCCCGCCACGTTGTGGTCCGTCTCGGACTGGCCGGGGCGTCGCCGTTGTCATGGGCGCTGATCCGCGACAGGGACCTGCTGCTGGCCGAAGCCGAGCAGGCGGCGCAGCAGACGGGCGACACATGGGTCGAAAAACTTGAGCTTGATCTCGCTCCACAGAGCGCGGAAACAGCCGATGACGTCGCCGATCCGATTTTCGAACTCGCGCAATCCATGCGTGCCAATGTCAAGGCTGAGGCCTTCCGCGCCGAGGCGAGGGCGCTTGTCCAAAAGATGATTGCCGATCTGCCGCCGGACGGGCGCGACTTCGCCGGACGGGACGAAGCTGGGCTGGAACTGTTCATCGACAAGGTGCTTGCCAGCGGTGCCGACCTGGTCACGGCCCGCCTCAAAGCAGGTGGAGCGCAATGAGGCTCCGGCGCCTTGATCTTATTCGTTATGGAAAGTTCACCGACGGGACGATCGAATTCGGCCCAAGGCCGGAGTCCGGTCCCGACTTCCACATTGTGTTCGGGCTGAACGAGGCCGGCAAGTCGACCGCACTTTCCGGTTATCTGGACCTGCTGTTCGGTATCGAGGAACGCAGCCGCTACAATTTCCTGCACGAGTACAGCGCGATGCGTATAGGCGGGGTGCTCGAACTCGCCGGCACTGAGCACACATTCACGCGCACGAAGCAGCGCACCAACTCGCTGCTGAACGCAATGGAGCAACCGGTGAGCGAGGTGGCGATAGCAGCCCATCTCGCAGGTCTGTCGCGGGACGCATACGAGACCATGTTCTCGCTGGACGACGAGACGCTGGAAGCAGGCGGAAAATCAATCCTGGAGTCGCGTGGCGACCTGGGCAAGCTCCTGTTCACGGCCAGCGCCGGGCTTGGGCATGCGAGCGACATGTTGAGCGCGCTAGAGACCGAAGCGGACGGCTCTATCGCAAGCAGGCTCACGGAACCGAACTTGCGCTGTTCAAGAAGCGCCTTGCGGAACTCAAGTCGCGCAGGGACGCGATCGACACCTTGGCCTCGACTTTTGAGAGCCTTGAGGCCGAACGTCTTGACGCGGCGGAAAAATACGACCGCAGTATTGCTGAACGATCATTGCTGTCGGCTCGGCTTGACACCATTGCCAGGTACCTTCGCGCTATGCCGATCCTCGCCGACATTCGACGCAAGGCGGCCCAGCTTGCCGAGCTGCCTGACATCGCTTCACCATTGCGGACCTGGACAGGCACCGTCACCGGATTGATCGATGACGACGCCAGCCTGAGAACGCGGCTGTCAGGGAACATCGACGACGCCGAGCGCGTGACAATGAAAATCGGGTCGGTCGATGTGGACGAGGCGATCCTGGCAATGTCCGAGCGGGTTCGGGCGCTCGCGGATCGCAAAGTGCGCCATGTCTCCGCAGGCCTGGACCTGCCAAGCCGCAGGACCGAGCTGCAGATACTCGACAGCGCCGTGGCGAATTGCCTTGCCGCCCTTGGAAGATCGTCCGAGGCAGATCCGGCTGCGCTGCTTTTGCCTGCTGCCACAGTCGGCGCTGTTCGCGCCATGCTCGAAGAGCGATCGGGAATCACCACCGGCGTACGCGTTGCCCGCAACGAATGCGCGGCGGCGCTCGATGCACTTCAGGCGGCACGCGAGCGGGTTGGGCAAGAGAGGGGGGTGCCCGAACCTGCCAGGGCAAGGCTGGCCTCGGCCTTGTCGAAAGCGCGAGCCAGCGGGCACCTAAAAGACCTCAGGATGGCCCGCGAGGCGGAGGACGCGAGCACGGTTCGATGGGAGGCGGCAATCGCTCGACTGCATCCCTGGTCCGGAGACGCCGGGGCACTGGCCAGGGTGCTCGTCCCGAGTGTCACGCAAGTTGGTGCATGGAAGGTGCGGGCAGCTGGGTTGGGAAAGGGCAGGGCTGTCCTTTGCGAACGTCTCGCCGAACACCAGGAGAGTCACGACCTGCTGTCGGCTCGCCTGGATGCGCTTCGTGCCTCGGTCGATGTACCCGATGATGCGGCGGCCTCCGCCATTCGCCGCGCCCGAGACAAGGCGTGGGCCAGGCATCGGGGCGAACTTACTGGCCAAACTGCTGACGATTTCGAGGCGCTATTGGCGCGTGACGACAGTGTTGCAGCGGTTCGGCTGGCCAACGCGCGAGAGCTCGCCGAGATCCGGACAACGCTCCGCAGCCTCACCGAAACAACAGCCGCCATCACACGTATCCGCGACCAGCTTGCACAGATCGACCTGGACGATCAGGCTGTACTCTCCGAACTTCGCGAGGTGGCCAGCGAGCTACTGGCAGAGTGCCTGGAATTCTCGCCCGAGCGTCTGATCGAAACGATCGAGGATCATACCTCTGCCCGCATTGATGCGCTCGCGGCCTGGGAGGAGGTCGAGTTGGCACGCAAGAAGGCCCGCCGCGCGCTCGACGAGGGAGAGCAGATCCAGCAGGAGTTGATCGGGGCGTTGGCGAGGGTCGGCCTAGACTCGGAACCCGGCGACAGCCTGGAGACTGTCATGGCCGTGGCAGAACTGTTCCTCGACAGGCAGCTCAAGGTCGATGCGGAGCGTGCCGAGGCGCTTAAGACCGTGAGCGCGAAAGAGGAGGATCTGGCCGCCAGACGACGGGCTTTGGACGTGGCAGAAAGGCGCGAGGAGGAATGGTTGGCCGGCATTACCGAAGCGCTTGCCGGCACCTGGCTTGAAAGCGGCATTTCAGCGCCCGGCATCGGCAACGTGCTCGATCAATTGGCTGAGCTGTCGAAAAGCATTCAGGAGCGGGATGCCATGCAGCTCCGCATCGAGAAGATGGAGGCAGACCGAGACAATTTCATTGTCGAGGTCGCCGCTGCCGCAGCTGAAGCGGGTGAGCCGGCGAACGACGACGAACCGGAGCAGTTGGCGATCCGGCTTGCTGAGCGCTTGGAGCGCGCCGATCGCGCCAGAGAGATGAAGGCAAACCTCATCAATGACCTGCAGCGCCTGCAGGACGCTCGTGACAGTCTCAATCTCGAGACAACGGCGCATGAGCGACGCAAAAGTGAGGTCCTGACCGCCTTTGGCGTCACCACGCTGTCGGAAGTCGTGGAACGCGACGAGTTGCTACGGGAAAGGGATCGCCTGCGCGCTGCCGTTGCCGAGCTTGAGGAGCAGCTGTCGGTAGAGCTCGCGGTGGAAGGGTTCGACCAGGCGCGTTCGATGCTGGATTCTGTCGAGATCGATAGTCTCCTGGTCGAGAAGGCTGAAAGTGAGCAACGGCTTCGGGATCTCGATGAAGCGATACAACAGCAGCTTATTCGCCAGACCCGGGCGACCGACAAGCTGGACGCGATTGGCGGCGACAGCGCGGTTGCGCGGATAGATGCCGAGCGCCGCACCGTCCTGCTGGAAATCGAAGAAAAGGCAGTCCGCTACATCGAGCTGAAACTGGGCATCATGGCTGCCGGGAACGCTCTGCGCGTGTACCGCGAACGCCATCGCTCCGCGATGATGAAGCGGGCATCTGACGCATTCGCACTCATCACGCGCGGTCAGTATTCGGGGCTTGCGACCCAACCTGTGAAGGGCGGGGAAGTCCTCATCGCATTGCAGCGCGACGGGCAGTCCAAAGTCGCCGACGCGCTATCAAAGGGTGCGCGTTTTCAGCTCTACCTGGCGCTGCGGCTTGCCGGATACTACGAGTTCGCCCAGTTTCGACCCTCGGTGCCATTCATTGCCGACGACATCATGGAGACCTTCGACCATTTCCGGTCCGAGGAGGTTTTCAGGTTGTTTGGTGAGATGGCAAGCGCTGGCCAGGTGATTTATCTGACGCATCACCAGCACCTTTGCGAGATCGCGAAGGCTGTTGTTCCCGGCGTTACAATTCACGAGATCGGATAGTCGCCTGCCATCGCGTGGGATGAGTTGAGCCCCAGCTGCAAACTGAAAGTAAACGGCGGGGCCGTCAGAAGGACGCGAACTGATCGGCGAGGCCGCCTCGGCGTCGGGAACGCGTTCCCATCTTCCGCGGTCGCAGGTGCCGTTTCCACCGGTCAATCGATGAACGCTCGAGGCCTTCATTTTTCCCCAGTCGCAATCCAGAACGCTGCGACACCCGGCTTCGCACGACATCAGGGGAACGATATCGGCCCCAATGTATTAGAGATCTATGGACACTATGGAACCCCAGGGCCATGGGAGAGCGGCCGATATTTTGACATCGGAAGTTGCCAATACCAGGCAGCGCATCCACCGGACCGAGCTCGCGCTTCAACGCACTGAAGAAATGCTAGCCGAGAATCTCGCGCTGTGCAGCAGGCTGCGAACTGCGGTCGAGGCCGCAGACCGCTTGGTGAAGAACGATCCCCGCAGCTTTGAAATACATGGGGCAGGTTGAACTGGGCCGGCGTTTCGTTCGTCGCGTCTAGGCCACCGGCGCCACCACTCTCGCTCCAGAACTGTGCCCGCCACATCGACGTCTGAGCTGCACGCTCGCGAACAGCCGGAACCAACGGCGACAATAAGCGGTTTACAAATCGAAGGGACCGCAATGGATTCGGAATAATGGAACTTTTGGATATGGAACTGGCGAGAGCCCGACAGCGGCTTAACCGGGCGGAACGCTCCCTCGAACGTGCAAATGAAATGATGGATGAAGGCTGCGGTGTCGGCATCAATCTCGCGTTGTGCAGCAGGATCCGGACTGCGCAACGACGCGTGGCCGAGGCGAGATCGCGGTTGGCGAAGATCGATCCTGGCAGCACGGACACAGCCTCGTCCTGTCGCCTGCCAATGTAGAGCGATGCGATACGCGCAGACCGGCGCCGAGCTTCTCGACGAAAGCCACAATCGGGAAAGTGTCGCTCTTGATACATTTGACTTTCACCCAACTCGTCTGGACGCCGGAGCCATAGGGCGCATCCGCTCGCTTGGACACGATCCCCTCCAGGCCCATCCTGCAGGCGTGAGCGAACATGTCGCTGCCGCTTACCTTGAGATGCACGGCATAGGTCAATCTCGGCGCTGTATCGCTCAGCAGCTTCTCCAGCGCGGCCTTGCGCTCAATCAGCGGCTGCTGCCGAAGGTCTCGCCCGTTAAGATGCAGAAGATAGAATGCATAGAAGATAAGCCTGGGCGAGTTCGGGTTGCCCAACTCCCGCTCCAAGGCTTGATAGTCCGGCAGACCCGTGTCGCCGAGGACAACGGCTTCGCCGTCGATGATCGCAGACTTTATCGGCAGGTTCGCCGCGGCCTGGACAATGCTCTTGTAGCGATAGCCGCGACGCGTGAAGGCTCGTGCTCTTCCCCCCTCGACGATGAGTTGGTCCGGTAGCCATCGTACTTTATTTCGTGAAGCCATTCGCCGTCTTCGGGAGCTTTGGTAACCAGGGTGGGTGATTGAAACTCAATGAAGGAAAGCCGGTCCTTTGCGCTACTCATGAATCTGCGACTCCAGAAATCGACTCCAGCCGCAGGACTAGCGTCGGTTCCGGCCATTTTAGGAAACTTGCATAAACTCAGGCTCGGCCCTCAGATCTTAGGTGGACCGCACGTCCTTTGGCGAAGATTCCAGTTCTTGATCTTTGCCTCGACGCGGGAGATACGATGGCCAACGATGTGTGGCGGACCAGTTGCATCGGTCGCGACCTCGAATCTGTCATGCACTCCGGTCCCAAGGCCGAGGATAGCAAGCTGATCGCAGCAGAAGCTGAGGGGCGATGAACCGGGCTTAGGACATCATCAAGGAGGGGCTGGGGCAACAACAATGCTTGAGCACCGATGCGCTCAGACGTCGGTCTAGGTCATACCGGCGGCTGCGTGCTGTCCTCCGGTTGGTCGGCTCGCCAAAAGCTCTTTTGCTGGCCAGCCCAATTACCGGGATCCCCCACACCGCATTCAAAAGGCGATCTTCACACCCAGCTTGCCGCTGACGGTTGAACTGTCTTGAGACCACTTGCCGCGGATTTCACTGCTGAGCATTGTCGATTGAGACACTTTCAGGTTGAAGCCGGACGACAGCGCAGCCGAAAAGTCTGCGTCGTCAAAGTCACTCTTTCTACCGTCGGCGCTTGCCGTGTTGGAATAGCCGAAGCGCTCCTGGATATCCAATCGCGCATAGGGGCTGATCACCATGCCATTGCCGAGCAGAAAATCAGCGTAAACTCCAGGTTCGAATTTGACTGCGCCAAACGACAACCGGCTCTTTCCATAGACAGTGTCAAAGCTGTCTGTGTATTCGTCGCCGGTAAAGATGACGCCCAACAATCCGCCGCGGATGTCGAATCGCACCCGATCGGTCAGGTTGAAGATGCGACCAATTGAGCCTGTCAGCGCATAGCCCTGTGTGTCGTAGCTGCCGAAAGCGCGTCCGGCCCTTTTGATGTCGGTGTTCCCAAGAAACGTAGATGCTGCCACGAGCGCATAACTCGTGCCGCGTCGAATGAGTCCGTAGCCGCCGAACATCGCACTTCTGTTGGTTGCTTCACCCTCTCCCATGAACCCGAATGCATCGGAATCGACTTTGGCCGAGGCATACCCGGCGAACAGGCCGAGGTTCAGTCCATGCTCGCTGCCGAATCCAAAATGCTTTGCGGCATTGAAGTCGACGCTGATGGCAGCGGAGAATTCATCTACGCTGAAGCTCGGTCCATCAACGACGCCCAAGCTATTCGAAATCGAGAAGCCGTCATGTTCCGTACGTGCCAACTGACCGGAAGCGAAAACACCGAACGGCGTCGACTGAGCGAGCGGAATCCCGTTCGCGAGGCCGACCTCCGCCTCGACTACGCTGTGAACTACATCACCAAGCGCCCCCAGAGATGTGTCGACAATTACGCTGTTGGTCGCACCTCCAAGATAGCAGTTCGTGTCCAGAAAGGTGCCCTCACTGTCGACAATGCAGGCGTTTGCCTTCGAAGGCAGTAAAATCAATGCAGCGCCAAACGACAACATGCCCGCTGCGCACAAGCGCCGAGCGAAGCTTTCCTTCATTGTCCTTTCCCCTCTTAACTACAAAGCTAATGTAATAAGGGATGCGATACGCAGAAGATTCTCAATGCAATATCTGGCTGTGGCAGCGTGGGTGCAACATATTGCACCGGCGCTGGCAAGAGTGTAGCAGGTTCTCGCCGCTCAGGATATGGATTTCGTACATTGCTCGATTTCTGCTTGCGAGAAACTGCGGCGAGCTTGCCGACCGGATCTGTCGATCGCGCGCGCGCCAGCGCTACTCTCTCGGATGAACACTGCGTCATGAAAGCGAGCTAGCACCACCCTTGCGCTTTCTTTGAGGTGATTTCTGGTGTAAAAAACGCCGTTGCACTCCGAGACATAAGTTTCACGCGCAGACTAGCGTGAGCCGGTTCGACACTTCGACGACTCTGAGATTGTCGCATGCTGAAACGAGCCCGTTACATGACCTACAGTCCCTTCCTACGCATCATGATGGTTCTGCTGGTGGCACTGGTTGGATCGGTACGCGCTCAAGCGGCGGTCGAAGATGAACCAACGCCACAGTCAAGCAAGCGGCTCGCCATTGTCGTCGGCAACTCCGACTACCAAAGTGCTCGTCTCCCGCACTTGCCCAATGCAGTAAGCGACGCCACAAGGCTTTCCGAAAGCCTGAGAAGGCTGAATTTTGATGTGCTGACGGGAGTGGATCTCTCCCTTGCCGGTTTCGGCGAGCTCTTTCGCCAGGCCGATGACAAGGTTGTGGCCGCCAGCGCGGTACTGATCTTCTACGCCGGCCATGGCGTGCAGCTTCAGGGCGAGAATTACCTGCTACCGGTCGACACGCCCGATCCTAAAACCATCGGGGAACTTACTGCGACGGCAATCAAGCTCAACGACCTGATCGCACGATTCTCAAGTCGGGAACGGCAGACCTTCATTTTCCTCGACGCGTGCCGAAACAACCCGATGGGCAAAGGCCCAAGCGTAATGGACGGGCTTGCGCAGGTCGAAGTGGGCGAAAACACGTTTGTTGCCTTTGCAACCCAGCCAGGTAACATCACGGCGGACGGCTCGGGCGACAACAGCCCGTTCACTACAGCCCTGTTGAAGAATGTCGAGATCCCAGGGCTCAGCATTTCCGACATGATGATCCGCGTGCGCAACGAGACTGAAGCACTCACTGTCGGTCGTCAGGTCCCGTGGGACCAGTCCAACCTTCGCGAGCAGTTTTACTTCACCGAGCAGCAAGTGCTCGACCCGGCTCAGTTGAGCGCCAGCTTGTCACGCATCCTGTCGGATCCCGTCGCGAAGCAAAGACTGCAGGTCGAACTTGCTTCCAACGACTTGCAGACTGCGGTGATTATCGTGGGACAGACTTTACGATCGCTGGACGCTTCGGCGCCATCCGGCGCTTCAGCCGATGCCGTCGGTACGGAGATTGCCAGCCTCGAAGGAGCCCGGAAAAGTGTGATCTCCGGTCTTGAAACATTGATCGTTGGCACGCAGACAGGTGCAACGAAGCCTGAAAAAAAAGCCGAGCTCGTACGCAGTGTCCAGACAGAATTGCGCCGCCTAGGTTGTTATCGCATGACCGTCGACGGAGATTGGGGCAAGGGCTCGCTCCATGCTCTCAGCACGTATTACAAGAACACCAAGCGAATAACGTCGGCCACCGAGCCGACCGTTGAACTTCTGGGGGAGCTCTTTTTGCACTCCGGCCGCGTCTGCAAAGAGCCTGTGACCGTACTGCAGAGGCCCAGGCGAGCAAGTGTGGCCTCAGATGTCGCCCCCATGCGGAAAAAGGGTGCTCCCAGCCGAAATAATGCCAGAAACCCGCAGCCGCAATCCTCGCCTCCCGCAGCTGCTCCTCCCGATATCAGTGGCGGAATTGGGATTGGCGGTGTTTTCTAGAGAAGCCATTATTCCACGCGTATCCTTGCTGGCACGCGAAACCACAGCCTGGCGTGATTTGGGCCCGCCTGCCGCAGCTAAGGAACCTGTGGATCGGAAGAGCACGCCTGAGGTGTGACAGACGTTGCAGACACTCAGTCACTGATGTAATTTAGCAATCGATCAAGTGAGGAATATGCCCGCTGTCGCGACGGCCTTTCTCTCTTTGTTTCGGCAGATTGCATGCTCTCTGACGGACCTTGCTAGCACATGCCGTGTTCTTGTGGGCGAGGCAATAGCGTTCAAGGGAATTGCCATGCTCCGACTTTGCGGAATCATCGCAGCCTTCCTCTTCGCGAGCTTCACGACCTTTGACGCTTGCGCCGACCGAAGGGTCGCCTTTGTCATCGGCAACTCGGAGTACCGACAATTCCCCCCGCTCAAGAACCCGGCCAAGGATGCCGAGGACGTGTCCAAAACGTTTCGACTCGCAGGGTTCGAGGTCTTCGTCGCAAGCGATCTGACGAAGCTGCAATTCGAGGAGCAGTTCCGCAACTATCTTGCCGCTGCAGACGGCGCAGAACTGGCCGTCGTCTATTACTCCGGCCACGGTTTCCAGATCGGCGGCGAAAATTTTCTGATCCCGGTCGATGCCTCCTTGAAGCAGGCGGCGGACATTGAAGTCCAGGCCATCAAGCTCAACGATGTGCTGGAACAGTTACGCTCGAAATCAAAGATTCAGGTGATCATACTCGATGCCTGCCGCAACAATCCGTTCCCACGCAAGGATTACTGGCTGAGAGACCAGCTCATCACTGCCGGCAATACGGGCCTCGCACAGGTGAGAAGCTCGCTGAACACCTTGATTGCCTTTGCCACCGAACCCGGGGCGGCGGCTTATGACGGCTCCGGCGAACTCAGCCCGTTTTCGGCGGCCTTTTCCCGTCGCGCGCTGGCCCCGAACCAGGAGATCCGCACCGTGATGGCGGCGGTGCGCCGCGATGTGGTCGAGGCCACAAACGGCCTCCAGGTTCCCTGGGAGAACTCATCGCTGATCGACGAAGTCGTCCTGATGCGCCGCAGCAATCGACCATCGCTGCCGCCCGTGCTGGAGAAGGTCGTACTGTCAGGAGTCGGACCCGTCGACTTGGGCTTGCCTGAACCGGTCGATGTCGATGGTGGCACGATTACACTGAGCATCGAAAGACCACCCGCCCTGGGGCGTTTGATGCTGGACGGCAAGCCTGTCAAGTTGGGCGTGCCGATCCAGGGCACGGATCTGCCGCGTCTGCAGATGGATGTACCCAAGGGAGTCGCCCCGCAGGAAGAAGTCGACATGCTGGCCTATGCGACACATGACAACTGGGGCGGCCAGACCCAAGGCATCGTCGTGTTTCGGGTCAAGAGCGGCGAAGGCGCGCAAGGCGAACAGATCATGGCTTCCCTCGAGGCCGAGCAGAAGCAGCAGGTGCTGGAGCGTGGCATTCATATCGCCGGTGCGGCCGAGGCGATCGAAAACCGCGACATCGATGTTCCCGTGGGCGTGGGTCCAGTTGCGCTGAATCTGGATTTCCCGACCGATGATCCCGCCGTCAGCCTAAAAGTATCGAGTTATCCGGCAACGGGAACGCTCTCGCTGGCCGATCGAACCCTGTCGCCCGAGTCGAGCCTGATGGCCGGAGAGATCGATGGGCTGCGCTATGAACCGCAGATCGGGGCGGAAGCGAAGGTCGAGGTCGGCTTCGAAATCCGAGCGGACAGCAGCTCATCAAAGCCCGCGACGATGAAACTGTCGCCGACGATCGATCCGTGCGACACGGCTGCCGGCGAACCTCTCGATCTGCAAGGGGTCACCACCGGCCTCCTGCCGAATGAAATTGGCGCTAGCGCGGTGGAGGTTTGCGAGGACGCGGTAAAGGCTTATCCGGAAGTCCCGCGCTTCCGCTATGAACTGGGGCGGGCGCTGCTTGCCGTAGGCAAGGTCGAAGAAGCCAAGGCAGCCGTCGAGGAGGCGGCCAGGAAGGGACATGTACGCGCCGTGTTCGAACTCGGCTACATGTATGCGACCGGAACCGGCGTGGCCCTGGACCGCACCCAGGCCAATGCCCTCTACGCGGCCGCCGCCGAAAAAGGCGATCCCTACGGAATGACGTCGTGGGGTCGCGCCTTGTTCAATGGCTATGGCGTCAAGCCCGACACCGGCAAGGGTTTGGACCTGCTGCTCAAGGCGGCAGCGATGGGGCACACCTATGCAATGAACGATCTGGCCGCGATCTTCACCGAGGGCCGCAACGGCGTAACCGCTGACCCAGCCCGCGCTGTTGCCTTCCTGCAAGCTGGTGTTCAGCGGCAGGACATGTATTCGATGAACCTGCTCGGGCGCAATTACTTGTCCGGGCAGGGCGTGGAGAGGGATCCCAAAACGGCGCTAACGCTGTTTCAGCAGGCAATCGATCTCGGCCAGCCCTATGCGCCTGGCAGCCTCGCACGCATGTATCGGGACGGTGTCGGTGTGGAACAGAGCCTCGCAGAAGCGCAAAGATTGTTTGAAATTGGGATCGCGCGGGGTGATCCGTTCGCAGCTTACGATCGCGCGGCCCTCGAAATGCAAAAAGGCGACAAGGCCGATCAGGCCCTTGCCGCGCGGTTCCTTGCACTTGCGGCCGCACTAGACGTGCGCAAGGAACTGCCCGACGCGCTGAGGACGCTGGCAAAGTTCGGACCGAAGCCAAAAACAGCGGCGTTGAGGCAGCTGCGACAGGAACTGAAATCGAAGCTTCCCGGCTCCGGTTCACAAGACACTCAACTGGTTAACGCGGCCAGACGAGTATGGGAAGAAGCCAATCCGCGTCGGGACTTGTTTTGACCAAGGAGGAGACAATGGCGGGCGGAGTATTGAAACAAGCAATACTTGGAATGATGTTATCAGGTGTCGTGGCGGGTCTCATGGGCTGCACTTCCCTGGTTCCGAAAGTTGAGCCGACGCCGCTGGTCGAAACGCCCCAGCCGAAGATCTTTCGGCGGGTTCCTCCGCCGAAGGTCGTCAAGCCCGTACGCAAACAAAAAACCGCGAAGAAGGTGATTATACCGGTTGATGACGAGCCTGTTCCCGCGCCTGTCATTCCTTCTGGTGGCGGTGGCGGAAGCGGCGGTGGAAGCGGGGGAGGTGGCTGGGGAGGTTGATCAGGTCAGACTGAAGGAGGATTGCACGAGCCTGGCGGCCTTGATGGGCTTCATCACTAAGTTCGGCGACGGTGCCGCAGACATGCTTCCTCTTTCCGGGTTGAACAAGCGCAGAGTTCGCGCCTTGGCAGCGCATGTGGGCGCTCCGTCTGATCTTGTTGACAAGATCCCGACCGCCGACCTGGAGACCCTCGTCCTCCTTCGGCCTGAAGAAGATGCATATGGTCTCACATACGATCAGATTGACGACTTCCTCGAAGGCCGAGACATCAACGAAGCGGCGCGCAGGCGCATACTTCATGCTTATTCCAGCACAGCCCATAAGCGAGCCCTTCCGGTCGACATTTGGGCATCGGCGATAGTGTCTCAACATGCACGATCGATGGGCTGCCGCAGCTTGGCAACTATCGGCCCGAACTCCCGCTGGAGCGATGCGTTGCTCTTTCAGCCCCGCATGCGGTCATGCGGCCGACAGTGTATGGCCGAGGCCGGCAACGAAGTCATTGCTTCCTAAATGCCCCCTCTATTTCATCTGCCGCAGCGAACCACTTGACCGGGCCGCCTCAACGTTCCAGGCACCTGGATTGCAGCCGGTCCGCTCTCCTTCGGCCGATCGCAATGTTAGACGTGCGGCCGTTACGCGATGCAGGGCTGGTTGTCAGATGCGTGATGCGAAACGTGAGATGCAGCTCCAGTTTTGGCGATGGCAGGCGCGCCGCATTGTGTATATCATCCGCACAGAACAGGCGCGCAAATGACATCGAATTCAGAGAAGGCGGAGGCGGTCGAGCAGTTGCTTGATACACCTGAACTTGCAACAGCACTCGAAAGCGAACAGTTCAAGAAATTCCTCGACCAGGTGCCGATCGCCATAGCCGTTTCGGACCTTGCCGGTGAAGAGCGCGTGGTTTACGCCAATCCGGAATTCGAGAAACTGTCAGGCCTGACAGTCGCCAGGCTCACCCAAGAAAACTGGGCGGCCCTTTTAGGCACGGGCCTCCATCAGCAAAAGGACAGGCCGCTAGCCGAGGCAGTGGTCAAGGGAACCGATTTGGTCGGCAGCTTCAGGCTGGAGCGCGGCGAGGACAAAGCCGCGATCGTCGACGTTTATTCCAACGAGATAGAGGACGATAACGGCAAGGTTTGCTTCCGACTGGTGGCCCTGGTCGACGTATCGGCTCACGGCGAGGCGGGAGATCAGCGCTCGGCCGAGGAGCGGGTCAGCGAGAAAGACACACTGCTTCGCGAACTGCAGCACAGGGTGAAGAACAACCTGCAGATGATCACCGCACTGATCCGGCTGGAAAGCCGCAACGCTACCGAGGCCGACCGGAGACGGTTTGAGCGCCTCGCCGGTCGCGTCGACGCTTTGGCGATCCTCTACCAGACGCTAACGGCCGACGAGCCGAAGGAAGAGGTCGACCTTGGTGTGTATCTCAGCCAGATCGCGTCCGCGGTGATGAGCTCGCATGCAGTCGAGGGAATCCGGCTGGATTTGAAGGTGGATACATATCCGGTGTCAATAAACGTCGCGATGCCGGCGGGACTGGTCGTGAACGAATTGCTGACCAATTCACTAAAACATGCCTTCCGGGGGCGCGACGGCGGCACGATAATGCTGCACAGCATCGTCGATGGCGACGGCTGCCGGGTTATAGTGGCGGACGACGGAATCGGCCTGCCGGAAGGCGAGATGTGGCCCAAGCCAGGCAAGCTTGGAGCGCTGATCGCGCGATCGCTGACCGAGAACGCCAAGGCGCAGCTAGCTGTCGAGTCCAGCGCCAACAAAGGGACGAAGGTGACCATCGTTTTCAAACGGTCGGCGGCAGCAAGCTGAACGATTGCTGTCGAACATAGCAGGCTGGCGGCTGGCTTCATGTCGCGGCTTTGAGCAGGTGCCTGCAAATAGGCTAGGCGCCCTTCACGGCCTGCTTCACATGGTCGAAATTCCGTCGAAGAGCGGGCAGCTGCATTCCGCGGGAGAAGCAGGATGGAGTAAGCGGGGCGTTTCCCTCGCTTGGGCTGGTCCAGCGTGACCGGCTTCAAGACAGCGGCAGGTGGCGCAGCGAATATTCTCCAATCAGCTCCATTGTCCGCCAACAAGACTGCTGCGTAGCCTGTGTTCGCGCAACGCCATTTTGCCGGACTTCAGCAGCCCGGGACCTGAGCGGAATTTACACCCATGCGGTCGATTGGCCGATGCTCGCCAAGCCTCGACAATTGCTCTATGCTCTCCTTGGCACGGCATGGTCGTGATTGCGACACGGAAGGCTGTTGTCCTGTGGGGGGGTTCATGTTCGAAGTCGTCGGAGACTGGAAAACGGGCTCGAGAAGCTGGTTCGCCCTAAACACCCTTGGCTTGATCGTCGCGATATCGGTGCTGTTGTTGCCTGGGCTGGAAAGCGCGAATGCACAGACGAATTGGACACTCGACCCGACGGCCTCCGTGCTCACCTACCAGTCGGTCAAGAAGAACACGATCGTCGAAACCAACAAGATCAGGAACATAGCCGGCACTCTTTCTTCGACGGGTGAGGCCAAGATCACCTTTGACCTCAACTCCGTCGACACGGGTGTCGACCTTCGCAATGTCCGCATGCGGTTCCTTTTCTTTGAGACATTCAAGTATCCGTCCGCCGAACTGACCGCAAAAGTGGACCCTGCCGCATTGGCCGACCTTGGGACCAAGCGGAGGGTGAAGGCAGTGCTGCCGTTCCGCCTCAACCTGCACGGGGTCGACAAGGATCTCGAGGCCAATATCGTCGTGACCATGATCAGCGACAGCATGGTCTCCGTCGCTTCGGAGACACCTGTTGCCGTGCATGTCGAGGACTTCGGACTGCTGCCGAATGTCGACAAACTGCAGCAGGCCGCCAATGTGACCAACATTGTTCCGACCGCTTCGGTATCATTCGATTTCGTGTTCAACGCCGACGGCAGCAAGCCCGCTGCCGTGCAGACAGTCGCGGCAAGTACCGCCGACGTCGGACCCGTCCCCACCGATGCCGCGAAAGCGAACTTCAGCGACGAGGAGTGCCTCAACCGGTTCGCGGTGCTCTCCCGCACCGGGGCCATCTACTTTCGGTCGGCGAGCGCGCGGCTCGACAACCAAAGCCGTCCGCTGCTGGCGGAGGTGGTTGGCGTGGTGGGCAAGTGCCCCGGCCTGAAGGTAGAGGTTTCCGGCCACACCGATTCCGATGGTTCGCCTGCCACCAACAAGCTGCTGTCGGAGCGCAGGGCCCAGGCCGTTGCCGATGCCATCGTTGCCGCGGGTATTGCACGAACGCAGATTACGGCAACCGGTTATGGCGAGGAGCGGCCCGTTGCGGCCAACGATACGCCGAAGAACAAGGCGCTCAACCGGCGGATCGAGTTTTCCGCCACCAAGCTCGTCAACTGAGGAAGGACCTCTTGTTCCGGTGGGGCTTCGATCTGATTGCCTGTTTTGGCAGTGCCCTGCGCGCGATTGGGCTGGTGACACTCTCGCTGCTATTGACATTGACGGCAGCCGATGCCGAACGCCGTGTTGCTCTGGTCCTTGGCAACTCCCAGTACCAGCATGCGCCGGCGCTGACCAACCCAGTCCGCGACGCGCAGGCTGTTGCCGACCGCCTTGCCAAGTTGGACTTTGAAGTCGTCTCCGGTTTCGATCTGACCAAATTGCAGACCCAGACCACGATTGCGCAGTTCGCAAAGCAGGTGCGCGGCGCCGACATTGCCCTTTTCTTTTACGCCGGCCACGGTTTGCAGGTCTCAGGCAGCAACTACCTGCTTCCGGTCGATGCTGCATTGGAAGACGAGACCTCGCTTGATTTCGAGGCGGTGCCTGTCGAGTTCGTTTTGCGGCAAATGTCGCGCGAGACCAGCATAAGACTGATTTTCCTCGACGCCTGTCGAGACAATCCTCTGGCCGAAGTGCTGGCAAAGGCCGCCGGCGTCAAGGGAGCGAGAAGCGGGCTTGCCGAAATCCCGATCGAGAATGGTGGCGCGGGCACGCTGGTCGCGTTTTCCACGAGTCCCAATCAGGTCGCCTATGACGGATCGAGCGAACATTCGCCGTTCACGTCCGCGTTGCTTGCCCATATTGGGGCTTCGAACGTCTCCATCACCGACGCGATGAACATGGTCACCGCCGATGTCTTCAAAGCAACCGCCGGCAAGCAGCGCCCGTGGATCAATGTTTCGCTGACCACCGAGGTCGTTTTGCACAGGGTCGATCTCAACGCGCCGCTGATCGTCGGCGAAGCGACCGCTCCGCAACAAGCGGAAGACAGCTCGGATGGGCGAAACGCCACCGCAAATTCGTCAGGCGAGGATGAGGCACAGCTTGCACTTAATGTCCTGCGGCAGAAAATCCCGAGACTGGCTTCGGACGATCCGATCTTTTTCGACCGACCTGTCGATTTTGGAGATCCAAAGATCGACGGCAAGAGTATCGCCGAGCTGATCACGGGCAAGCCGCTCTTCACTCCCGTGGAAGCGCTCGACAAAGCGGTTTGGCAGCGCAAGCACTGCAATGGCTGCCATGAGTGGGATGAGGTTCGGCTGTGCGAACAGGCGAAGAATTTCGCCGCCAACGATGTCTCCGTGCTGCGCCTGCAACATCCGCTCGGGACGCGCTTCAAGGTGGCGCTGGCGAAGTGGGCGCAAGGCGGCTGCAAGTAAGATCTGGACCTTCGGTTCGAAAATTCCTGGTCAAATAGGCGAGGACCAATCCCCATCTAGACATTCGTCGTGTGCGGAAATCAGGAAATGGCGCGCTCGAGTGCCACGGATGAGCTCCACAACAGCGTGTCGGCGTGCACCATGATGATGGAGATGAACAAGATTCCTTTCTGCACGAAGCCTTCTAAGGAGGCTTATATGCGGCAGATGTTGAACGGCGCGCTACGCTCGACGGTCGGCAAGTCAAACGCCCTTAACGATGCCGGTTACGGCGCCGCGCCGGCAAGAATTGCCATTCCGTTGTAAGACTTCTGAGCGAGCCAGATGAGAATAGCAGCGAACTCAAAGGCTCCACCAACGCAACGTACCCGACTACGCGCGTTCTAGTGAAAGGGCGCCATAGCCGATCTGGGGGTGGCCTGATGACAAATCGGAGCAACAGGGATGGCAAAGTTTAAAGAAGCCCTTGAGCGCGGGAAGGAAGCTCGCCGCCAGCAGGAGGAGCCTGTCGTCTAGGTTGGAGGTGACAAAACGAGATGCCCCCATGGCGGACTTCAGCGAGCAAGCAAAGGCTTGGTTAGACCACGTCGTGATTGCAGGGCTGGAGGCGGCCAGGGCTGACGTGGCGGGCGAGGTGACTATTGACATAGACACTGCGCCACCCGGCACGTCAAAGCCTTAACACCGTCCATTCGTTTCCAAATCTACAGGAAAGGAGAATTTGAGAAGGCGCCCCGAAGAACCTTTACGGTCAACGTTAAGGTGAGCGGGGCGGCGTCCGTCTTCGCCAGTGATGGTGAGGGTACAAGCTGGTCACCGCGCGAGCATTTCTGCCACATATTTCCGACCTCCCATTCCACACGAAATCGTTTGTTGACCTCTCCTAAGTTCCCGGCAAGATGACCCTAGGGCACCGAGGGGTCGGGTACCATGGATACAGCGCCGGGAGGCATTACGCCTGAAGCTATTGCCAGAGCCGTTAAGGCCGCGTCGGACGGCAACGTGGTGTCCCTTAGAACGGCCGTAGCGGCCCTCCGGGCCCTGTGCCCACACGCAGACGAGACGGACCTCGAACTGTGTGAAATTCTGATCGATCTGGCGACACATGATGGAAGGGCCGTCCTGCTCGACACCAAAGAATAGCTAAGGAACAAATCGGTTCGCCCGGAGGTTCGGACCTATTCGCATGTAGGGCCGGCCATGGCTCAGGCCGACGAGAGGAAGCAGAAGGTTATCGCCGACCTCATACGACGGTGGATCACGTCAGAAGCCGTCCGCGACTACCTTCGCAAGGCGCTAAATCTTCCGGTAGAACAGGGGCTTCCGGGTGAGCACAAGTCTTTGCTGATGAAATTGATCGAGCCGACAAAGAGTGACCGCATGATTGGGTTTCTTCGGTCCTCGTCGGGGCGGAAGTAAGCCGTCTAGCGTACCACCTCTGCAACGCATAGGCAGCAGCAACCACTGATGAAGTGGACCAAACGTGGGCCGTCAGTGGGACCTCGTGGTGCGCCTTTGCGTCATTAATGGCAGATGGCAAGAAGGAGAGGGCTCTGCGCTCATTCGATCAGGACGGGGGCTGACGTGACCAACTCCGCTCTAGCTGATGCCGCCATCACGAAGAGCACGGACAGCCTTCCGACGATTGATCAGTTCAGAAGGCAATCGTCAGGTGTTGCGCAAGCGGCTAGGTTGGAAGTCGATCAAGAAATGCCGGAGCACTTTGCCGTATTGCTAGCCGCGCTTGACCCAGCGAGAGCAGGAACTGGCTGACGAGCCTTCGGCGAGCCTGCGTACATCGAATTGATTTCAATGTGGCCCGTTGTGGCAACGCCACACCAAGATCGCGGCGACCAGGGGCAGCAGCATATTGCGAGACCTCATCTTCGAGGGCTGAGGCTGGTGGCCCGCACAATCCACCCGATGCCCGCCCTCTAGACCGAGGAAAGCACCGAGACGAAGAGACGGAAGACGGTAGCCAACCCGCGGATGAGAATCTGATCAACCGTCATCTCTGAGTTCCACTCTCGGCCCTGTGCAGTTCCAGCCTATCCGACCCCTTTGGACATTCGCGCCAAGCAGTTGTTCCCTCTCGCCTACAGCCCAGACAGAAAAGATGCGAGGCTAGTATGCGTCCGCTGATTGGCGCAGCGCCTCGATCTCGGCCATCTGTAAGCCCATTTCGACAAAGGCAGATAGAACGGCAAAACGGTCCGCCAGTGCAACACGCGCGAGCCCTGCCAGAACTCCGGCATTGACGGCATGGGCGGCAGGAAGCGGCTGTAAGGCCGGTGGCAAGTTTGTGCGGCCGACGGATCCGCCAGTACCTAGGCCATTGTCACGCCATCGCGCAGCCAAGGCAATCCAGGCGCCCGGGGTTGTAGGTGGCACTGCCGCTGCCTGGCCCAGCGCCGCACGATGGTGGGCGCTGCTCGGTTCGCTGACCCAGTTGCTGACGAGTGCGAGCAGTTTTTGATCGGTTTCATCCAGCAACTCGCTCAAATGCCCAAGGCATTCATGAGCCCACCAGACCGCAGCCCGATCCGGCAGCAGGTAGGCACAAAAGGTGATTGCCTCTTCGGGAACGCGCCCGGCGAGGAGATCGCGGCAAAAATCGATCGAACGCTGGTCGGTTGGCAGGGTTTGCATGTCTCGGGCAGCGGCGGGACAAGCCATGAAAAGATCTCGTGCCGTTTTGAATCGGAGCCCGTTGCCCATGACGCCACGCTTTCATCGAGAGCCTGTCGGCACTCAAGCCCGCAGCGCGGCGCGGGTCAAGTCTCAACTTGCGGCGGGGTGATGACCGGCGACACAGCCGCGGCTCGGTATTTCCCGCAGACAATTGCTTCGGAATTTGGTATGTTCACGGTTGGTAATATCGGATGCTCAACAGGAGTAACCGCTATGCGGTGGGCCAGTTCACCTTTGGTGTTGGCGGTCGTGGTTTTCTCGACCCATGTTTGCGCCGACCCTGTCCAGAAATCAGAAGACATCGTCAAGTTTTTTGCCGGCGCGGCCGATCTCGGCAAGTCGCGTGGAATTTGTGTCGGCACCGAGGAGCAGTGCAAGAGCAGGACCAAAGCAAAAGACGGACTCGCCGAGAAACCCAGTCTCGACATGCTGATCAATTTCGGGCTCGATTCGGCCGAACTCGACGCAACCGCGCGCGCCGAGCTCGCGGAGTTTGCCAAGGCCCTGAAGGACAATCGGCTGAGCAGTTTCCACTTCGTCGTCGAAGGCTATACCGACGCTTCCGGACCGGCACACTACAATGAGCGGCTCTCACAGCGACGGGCGCAATCTGTGACGTCCTTCCTGACATCAAGCGGCATTGAGGCTGCCCGCATCAACCCGATCGGCCTGGGCGAAGCGCATCCGCGCAGCCCCAACCCGTACGATGCTGTCAATCGCCGGGTGGAAATGCGCATAAAGACCGAGTAGCGAAACTCTGGCCCATGCTGCCGGAAAACTGTGCGGCAGTTTCGAGCCACAACTGCTTTGCCGCGAGCAGGCAGCCGTTTGAATGCTGCCGTCAGTCCTTCAGCACGCCGCCCATCACCACACTGGCGCCGAATTACAGAGCCTTGGTCGGGAAATCGCTGACCCCGCGGACCAATCCGTCTGCGCCTGCGAAGCGGCTGCGACTTGCGACGCCATGCCCTGGCTCAAAGCGCATTCTGAACGGTGCTCAGCATCGCCGTGATGACCTGTTTGTACTTTGCGAACTCGGGCGATGTCTGCCGGACCTCAGTCGTGGTCGTCGTCTGCTGGCTCGCCGCGGTCGTGGCTGGGCTGAGCTTTCGACCCATCTTCCTTTCGGCCCAGTCCACGACATAGCTGGCGGTCTTGCCGGTGAGAAAGGGATTGGCCTGGATGACGGCTGATCCGAGCACGGCGCTCAGTTGCGCCGAACCCGACGCCGACAGCACCTGATGCGCGCCCTCCATGCCGAGGAAATGGCACAGATAGAGCCGGCCGGCTGTGATCTGGTGGCCGCGCGCCCGAAGATAGGCTTCGCCCTCTCGCGCCAGATTGCGAACCATCTCGCGCGAGATCGTGGCGTCGTAACGCAGGGCAAGCAGGTCGGCGGTCGAGAGCGTGCGTGCAAGTTCAGGGCGGTATGTATTCATCATACGGATCCAGGTCTTGGTGATGAATTGGCCGGCACCGGTCGCTGAAGAATTCGGGTTCTTGGCACGGGCACTGCCGCCACTTTCGACATGGACGATGCGGTCGGTGAGCGTTTCCACGGCGGAAAAGTCCGAAGCGACCGCAGTAACTGTGCCCAGCGGGTCGATCGCCGCGCCATTCTGGTAGAGTTCGAAATGCAGGTGCGGTCCGGTCGACAGTCCGGTGGTGCCGATGTAGCCGATGATGTCACCTGCCTTGACCTTGGTGCCGACGCCGCCCACGATTGCGAATTTCTGCATATGCGCATAGCGCGTCTCGCGCCCGTTTCCGTGCGAAATCTTGACCAGATTGCCATAGCCGCCCCCATCGCCCTGGAAGCTGATTTCGCCATCGAAGGCGGCTGCGATCGGCGTGCCGACCGGCGCCGCCCAATCGACGCCCTTGTGGATGCGAACGGTGCCCAGAATTGGGTGCTTGCGGGGCCCGAAGGTCGAGGTCAACACCCCGTTGACCGGTGTGACCATGCCGTTGGTGACCGTCAGCGAGCGGACCTGATCGTCGCCTGTCACGCATGCAAACTGGCCATCGCTCTGCTGGAAAACGAAACAGTCGAGAGTTTTTGTCGTGCCCTGGACACCCACATACAGCACCCGCCCAGCGCCTTCGTCCTTGCCGCGCGGCGTCTGCGAATAGATCAGCACAAGACGCTGGTCCTCGCTTGCGAAGGCGTCCAGATCCTGTCCTCTCGACAGATACATGATGGCTTCGCCGATCACGCCGGTCGGAACGCTGTTGCGTGCCGCTGTCGAGTAGATCGCGTCGAGCAGACGATACTGCCGTTTGTGGGCGCCTTCCGCCGGCGCGCCCGAGTAGTTGAAAAGATCTTCCCGTACCCAAGGATCAACGCCCGAAACGAACACGCCCGCGGCATTGCGCGTCAGCGTACCGACAAAGACGTTCTTGGCGTAGATCGACACCTGCATGAGGGACATCGTTGTCGTCTCGCGGTTGGGTCGGTATCCACGCATGGCCACGACATAGCCCGGTTCCAGGCCGTCCCGGCCGAAGAGCGCCTTCAGCGCCTCGCCTGCCTGCTTGGCGTCGTCGGCGGAGAAATGTGCATCGAGCGCAACGCTATCCAGACTGCGATCGTTGAGGATCTTCACGAACGTGTCTTCCGTAGCCTCGAACCGCTGAAATTCGTTCGTGACAGTTGCGACGCTGGTGTTGTTTTCGATCTGGGTCTTGTGGAACGCGGGAAGAGCTGCATCGCCTGCTTCGATTGTTTCACCCCAGCCGGCCCCCGGGTCATCGGCTTCGGCCAGTTGATCGGCGGCAGGGGCGGGTTCATCCGCGGCAGGAGATGGCTCAAGATCGTTCTGCAGATCGCTGGAGGCTGCGGGGGCCGTCTTTCGTTGCGCCTGGAAGAATGCAAAATCCTCCTGCGTCGACGGTATGGTCGTCATGAATTTCTCGCTGGCGCTAAGCATGACGTCGGACAAGATCTCGATCTGTGGCGAAACCCCGGCCTGGTCGAGTTCGGCCGGACGCGGAACAACGCGGCCTTTCGTTGCGGCGTCGGAATCGGGGGCGAGCGTGATCCACATCGGATCCCCCGCCAGGCCGATAATGGCAGGCACATAAACAGAGGCATCGGCCGGCACATCGTCGGCTCCTTCGACCGCATGCAGATCCTCGTCTTCGTCGCCAAACGACCAATAGTCCGCGGTGAGGTAGAAGCCGGCGGCAATCGAACACAGGAAAACTGTGGCGAAGCCGGCAAGAAGCCTGCGCCAAAAGGTGCGCCGGCGGAGGGCAGCGCGTGCTTGCTTTTTCTCCTTGAAGCTGGTGTCGATAGCGTGCGTCACGGACTGCTTCCGGTCAGGAAAAACGTCCACCGCACCTGTTCAAGCGTATCGACTTCAACGAATCGCGCAGCAATATGGCCAAGCTGCCAGCATTCGTCGATGCCGCGTATCGAGAAACGTCGCCGCTCAATGCACATTTCGGTCGATCCCGTCAGGATGGCGTGGCCGAAAACGTCAGTGGCGTAGAGGTAGATGTAGCGGTTCGTCAGTTCCTCGCGGATGACGTTCACGCACTGATTTGCGCCGATGGTCCACCACCCATCGGTCTGATCGGCATTGTCGACCTCCTGGCCGACGGCGAGGTTGACGACGTCGAGCGTCTGATTGCACACCGTGAATTCGGCGCGCGCTTCGTTGCATGAGAGCACGCCCAGCAACGCGGCGGCCGAAACGACCGCGAGCCTCATCCGGCCCCTCGAGGCAAGCAAGGTTAGAAGCCGACCACGCTGCTTTAAGGGCAGGTCGGAAGACGAGCGGGGCAAACGCGAGCTACGGAGTTCCATCGGACGCCCATGCTACCCGCCGAGCCGGAAATACTTGGCGCTGGCCGAGAACTTGGATCCGTTGGCCTCGATTTCCTCGAGAATTTTGGGCAACAGCTGCGAGGCTGGCATTGGCGTGGAGAACGCAGCCGCCTGGATATCCTGGGGGCCGGTGATCACCATGATGATCTGCGGCACGGCCTTGCCTGCAGCCCTGTCGGCGGCGCCGAGACCGATCGGGATGCTGAAGGTAGCCTTGTCCGATTGTACGACCATGCGGTCATCGAGGTTGAACATCATGCCTTTGTGGTCGATCAGCAGCACGCTGGAAATGAGCCCGCCACGCGTCACCAACGTACCGCTGATCGGTGTGCCGTTCGGCACCGATGTTCGATCGAGAACGAGCTGCGGCTTTTCGCCAGCAGCCTGCCCCAGAAAACGCAGGAAGTTGGTGACTTCGCACTGGCTCGGCTCAATGAGGCGCACGTTGATGTCGGGCTCAACGTGGAACTTTGCCTGGAAATCAGCCAGCATCTGCTCGAATGGCTGGACCGCGGTTCCAAATCCTTCGATGGCAGCGGTGTTATCGGTTATGGAGGTCACGGCGGCGTAGAAACAGTCGCCACCGCTGAAGTCGCGAACCCACGAAACACGCTGCGCTATATCGTCGATCACAGGGGCAACTTCCGGCTTAGGCAGGTTCAGGGCAACCATGGCCTGGTCTGGTTCTCTGGCCGCCGGCAGGTCGGCCTGCTGCTCCTTTGCCCTCGTCGCATCCGCCTGGCGTTCAGCCGGCTCTGGAACGGGCGCTGCTGGTATGGCCTTCGCCGGCCGGCTCGCCTGGTGTTTGGGCGGCGGCAGGTCGGCCTGCTGCTCCTTTGCGCTCGTCGCATCCGCCTGGCCTGCAGCCGGCTTGGGAGCTGGGGCGGCCGGTTTCGCCTCCGCCTGGCTTGCCTGCTGTTCAGGCTTTTGGCTCGCCGCGGCGTCTGGCTGCGCCGCGGGCGGCGTGGGAGCCTTTTCGACCGGCGGGAGGGCTGGAGCAAGCTTGGCAGGCGGCGAGGGCGTATCGGGCTGAATTGACGGCGCTGCGTTTTCGGCCGGCGGTTGCGCCCCACTTGCCGACAGATTCGACGTTTCCTGTATTTGCGGGAGCATCTTTGGCGACGCTGCCGGCGGCGGCGTTCGAGCCGCGGGGGCCTCCGCCTGACTTTCAGCTGGTGCTAATGTAGCCTCTGTTTGCGGCTTTGGGGCTGGAACCGCCTGTGGCGGCTCAGGGGAGTCCGTATCCTGGTCCGTCGCCAGCGGCTTTGACGCCTCTGCCTCAGGAATTGATGCTTCGGGGACAGGCCTTGTTGCTTGTGGTGCAGGTTGTGGTGGCTCTGGCGCGGAAAGCGAGGGTTTGCCGGCGGTTGGCGCGGTGGGTGTCGTAAAGCCGCTGAAATAAAGGCCGGCAAGTGAGGCGAGAGCCAATGTCGCGAAGGCAGAGATGGCGATGGCTCGGCGCTTTGTAGATTTTCCGCGAACAGCGCCAACGAGCGCACGTGGCGGCGCGGCGACCGGTGAGGCCCGCGGTTCGGACAACAGCGCTGGCCGGACATGCTGGACAAAGCGCTGCCCGCCCGAGCCTGCCAAAGGCGCGTCATGGCCCAAGACATTGGATGGCGGGGACGAGGCCTTCGGATCGGGCGCAAGGGTTTGCCCCGCTCGTGGCAAACCCGGCCTGCCGCGGTTTGGGACGAACGTCGGCGGCGTTGTCCCTTCGTCCTCGTCGCGCGTCATCCTGGCGATTTCCGCCATGCTCACCGGGCGGTCTCGCGGATCCGGCTGCAGCATGGCTTCAACAATGTCACGAAAGCCGTCGTCGATGTCGGACAGGTCGGGCACGGTCCGACGCTTTTCGATGATCTCGAATTGGGACCCGCTCATGTCGATCGGCTTGCCGCGCAGGGCGGCAACCAGCACCAGCCCCAGGCTGTAGATGTCCGACTGCTCGCTGACATCGCCGCTGTATAGCCCAAGCTGTTCGGGGGAAACGTAGTTGTACTTTCCCGCGAATTTTCCGCCGATCAGGGTCTCACCGCCGACGGTCGCCGATCGCGCGATTCCGAAATCGATGATCTTGGCCCGATCGACCCGACCTCCTGGCAAGATGATGTTGTCCGGGGAGAGGTCGCGGTGAATTGCTCCCGCCTGATGCACGGCGCTGAGACCCGACGTGAGCCGATGGCAGAGCCTGCGCACCTCCTCAGTCGGCATTGGGCCACGTCGCATGATGTCGTGTAGCGACTCGCCGTCGACGAATTCCATCGCAAGGTAGGGACGACCGATCCCTGGATCGATCGTGAAGACGTGATATCTCACGACCGCATCATGCGAGAGGTGATTGAGGATCGACGCTTCCTTGCGGAACAAGGACAAGATCGTCGGGTCGCGGGCAAATTCGGGCAGGACGATCTTGATCGCGACATGGTCGCCAGTCTGGATGTTGTGGCCGCGGTAGACTTCGCCCATGCCGCCGAATGCGATCCGCTCGTCAAGTTCGTAGATGCCGCTGAGCTGCGTGCCGACGGCGGTGTTGGCCAGCTGCGGCGATATTCGCGTCTTGTCGTCGGCGCTCATCAGCTCAACCCTCCGCTCTGGACAGATCAGGGTAGGGGGGGTGTCCATTGCTTCTGTTTGCGAATTTTACCAGCACAATCGTAACATTGTCTGTGCCGCCTCGCTCCAGCACCGTTCTCAGCAGAGCCTCACAGGCCGCCTGAGGTGTCGCAGACACGACCGCGGCGCCGATTTCGGCGTCGGTCAAATGCGCGGTCAGCCCATCGGTGCACAACACAAAGATGTCTCCCGGCATGATTTCCCCTTGCTGGAAATCGATGACGATTTCGTCGCTGACGCCTACCGCATGCGTGATGACATTGCGACGCGGCCAGGTGAGCGCCTCGGCTGCGCTGATCATGCCGCGGTCGAGAAGTTCCTGAACTTCGGTGTGGTCCTTCGAGATCTGCGAGATCGAGCCGTTGCGGATCAGATAGACCCGGCTGTCGCCCGCCCACAGGCATGCAAATCGCCCATCCATCGCCAACAAGGCGGCAACGGTGGAGCCGATGGTTATGCCGCGGGATTCGGAGATCCTGCGGATCTCGGCGTTGGCGCGGCTCAGCCTATCCTCGAAGCGCGCACGAAGGTCCGGGGCGGAACTGGCAATGCCGATCGTGGCCAGATGGTCGACGATGCTGGCTGAAGCAACCTCTCCTGCTTCATGCCCACCCATTCCGTCGGCCACCACCCACAGGCCGGTTCGCGGCTCGACCAAATAGTTGTCTTCATTGTGCTCGCGGACACAGCCATTGTGGCTCACGCCGAAACTCTCAAAGGAAAGGGCGACATCGCTCAACTTGCCACCAGCGCTTCTCGAAGCATCCTCTACAGCGCACTCTCAGGCGCTCGCTGGCGCCACTTTGCCACAGGCTCGAATATTAAAATATCGAAATCTAGCGTTGAGCGCGTGACCCTTATGGGGAGGTCACCACTAGAAAGAGCTCAAGTGATGATTTGAGGGCGCGACAGCGCTCCCTTGCCTGGTCAACTGCGCATGCTGCGATCTCCTCGTCTGTCTCACAACATGCCGGTGCCTAGGTGTTCCAGCTCATCTCACAAACAACCAGGCAGCCGGTCAGGTACTCCGGAATGTGCGGAATGATGTCGTGTAATCTCGCCATCATCGGTGCCCCAGAAGGCCACCTGGATGCCACTGCCGAGTACCCCGGCTTCTTTCAGGATCCGAGTGAGCGGCGTGCCGACCCAGCGCGCATTGCCGACGCCGCCGTTGAAACAGGAGGGTCGGTATTAGCCAAATATCGATCGTCACCCGTGACGTCCGGATGTTCGACGAAGTTGCAGCAGTGCTCGAGATTTATGGGAGATCCGTTTCGCTGCCCGCCAAACAGGACATCAGCCAGCGCCGGCAGCGACACGCCCGTTCTCAATACTGTTCCTTGGACGAACGCTGCTCGTCGGCTCCGGCCGCGGCGGTTGCTTGCCCCGGATCGGGAAGGCATCGTTTGACAAGGCGACGGTTTGGATATGCGAACCAACCAAGCGTCCGCTGATGCCGCTCGTTGATGCAAGACAAACCTCTGATCGACTAGATTTGGCGATCTTACTTGCCCTCGGCGAGGCTCAATCCACCTCAAAACGCCTTCGGACAGCTGAATGCGGAAAGTGCCGGTAGGAAGAAAGGGCTGGGACCGGAACCGGTCTGGATCGTATAGGCCACGTCGCGTCCGCCGACTACGAAGCGCGCCTCAACAGTGCCGTCCTTGCTGGTGATCGTCGCCTTGTCCAACAACCGCTTCAGCGACCACGGCCCTTCGAAGCTGATAACGGATTTGCGGCCCGGCATTTCCGGCATCAGTCTCAGACTGGCGGACGCCGAGGCCGCGCCGCTCGGCCAGGACATCGTGCTTGGCGTGTTACCCGCCTGGTTGCTCTGGACGATCTGGCCGTCGACGTCGAGCACCGCAGCGTCTGCATCGCCATTCAGCGAGAAGGGGGTAAAGGTCAGGTTGACCGAGGGCATTGATCCGCCTGAGGGGAAAAAGGCGTTGCGGATTTCCGCAGCCAGCTGAAAGTTTTTCAGTGTCGACTTCGACAGGTCGCGCCCAAAGCGCGCATTCTGTTTCCAGCTCCAGTCCTTGCCGCTCATGTCGATCAAGGAAGCAAGGTTTTGTGCGAAGAACCGGTCCATCAGGCCGCCCGGAGAGAACAACTTGGCGAAGTCCGCCATCGCAATATCCTGGGTACCATCGCGGGCGAAGGGGTAGCGGCTGTTGACCGCCTCCTCGCACGGCTGCGTGACGGCCTGGTCGAGCATCTCGTTCAAATTCGTCAACGAAATTTCAGCCGCGTTGCCCTCAAATTCGTCTGCAGTTGCGTTGACCATTCTGCCGAGTTGCTTGGGCAGGCGCGATGCATTGGCGCGAAGGGTGGCTACCTGCAGCTGCAGGTTGGCGTTGACACGTTCCGTCTGCGAAGCGACCTCGGTTGCCAGTTGCAGGCTCTGATGGATGTCGCGAAAATTCTGGGTCAGCGCATCGATCGGTCGGTGTCCAAAAGGACCGCTTACCAGAGCTTGGAAGGACCTGAACTGCGCTTCGATACTTGCCCCGGGGTTTTGGCTTTGAAATTTTGCAGACCCCGTACCGGCACGGCTTTGCGATTTTGAGGAGCTAATTTGAATGCCGATGCGAGCCAGGCCCTTGGCCATGTCTGCGGCGTCTTGGGACTGGCGCATAACGGTGCCGGCTTGCATCCGAGTGCCCGAGTCTTCGCCGGAGACAGGGTCGCGCGCTAGGGCTGTTTCGTCGGCAATCGCGGTAAAAAGCTGTTCGATCGGCGAGCTTGGTGAGGCAACGGCGGAAAGCGCGACATAGTGCGGCTTGTCGTTCAGCATGGCTTTGAATTTCAAAGCATCGAGAACGCTGTTCCACGCGGCTGCGAACTCCTTGCCGTAGCGATCGAGAAGTTCGGGGCCGAGCTTGAGCAACTCCTGATCGATGCCGCCTTGCTCGCCGCCACCGCCCAGTACCCACTGGTCCTCGACGAGTGTCTGCGCAATGCGCGAAAGCTGTCCGAGATAAAAGTTGTTGAATCCGGCATGGGTGTAGAGACCGGGAACACGGAGCTTCGACAAATCGCCGCCATCGACGCGCTCGAACACAAGCTGCGCTTCCGGGCCGCCTTTTTGCGAAACAGAAAAATCGTCCAGCGCAGCCGCGTACACCGCCGACTTGATCAATGCGGACGCACGATCGGCAAGGCTCATACGCCCGAGCGAACGCTGGGCGGCTTCCACAAGCGGCTGGTTGAGTTCGAAAACCGGATCATAGGCATCGTCCAGCGCAAGCATGGCGCGTAAGTGCTTTTCGAGCTGCGCGCGTCCTGACCGGTTGCTCTCGCCGGGATACCGGTTCTGTTCCCAATCCTGCTTCATCCAGGAGATGATCAACGCGTCATCGACCTTGGGTGCCTTGCCGCCAAGCATCAGGTAGATCTTGAGCGGTTCGTAAAGCGCGGCGGGTTCAGCCATCGTCGCCTGAACTTTCCGCTCAGCCTGAATAAGCAGACGCGAGCGCAACATTCGTTCCAGTGCTTGCCGGTAGGCCGTTGTCGATGCCGAAAGAAGCCTTTCCCGCTGGCTAAGGCCGACCGTTTCGTCGATCGGTGCGGGTAAGTCACTGGTTTCGAAACCGGCCGGCATGTTGCGCAACTGGTCGAGCGGCCCGATGGCGTTTTCAAGGTCGACATCGGTGACCGTCGTGCTTTTGAGCAGGGCGTCCGCTGTCTCGCGATATTGGCTCATCGCCTGCGTCGTGGAGGCGATCAGCGAGCGGTTGGCCATGAAGCTCATCCCGAGCGCGCCAAGGGCCGCTGCAGTGATCAAGGCTATGATGCCAAAGCCGCCATATCTGAGGGCCGCTGCCCGCCTTTCAGTGGCCCGGTCATAGGAAACCCATCCGGATTCGGCGAAAATGACATCGGTCAGGAGGTCGTGCAAAAAGAAGCTCTTGCCGGTCCCGGACAGATGGGGGCGGGAATTGTTGCCGAAACTGCGACCGATTGCGCCCAACACCTGATCGATCGGCGTTCCCTCTTGGGTCCCCGACGAGAAGTAGAGCCCACGCAAGCTGACGTTCACCTGGCTGCGGACCGGATCGAACAGGCTGGTCACGAAACCGGCAATTCGGCCCTTGAGCGCGTAAAACTGGGCCGGAAAGCCAAACATCGATATGCGCAAGGCCGGATCAGGCTCTTCCTGCAGGCGGTCAGGCATCTCGTCCGCCAAGCGGTTCGCCAGTGCATCGAATTCGGCCGGAGTCTCACCGGCCATGTTCTTGTTGCGGTCTGTGGTCTGGAATGTCGCGCCCCAGACCTTGCGCCTGCGCGGCTCCTCGAAACTGCCGAAATAATCCATGAAGCCGGCAACAAGATCGGCCTTGGTAAAAAGCAGGTACACCGGAAACTGGATTTTCAGCGTCTCGTGGATCTCCCTCAGGCGACCGCGTATTTCAACGACATGGGCGTCGAGCTGCTGGTCATCGAAGCTGATAAGATCGGCAAGGCTGATGGCCAGGATAACCCCGTTGATCGGTTGTCTGGTGCGGTATTTCTTGAGCAGCGCTAAAAACGCAAGCCAGCTCTTGCTGTCTCTTCCTGCATTAGAATCCTGGGTGGTGTAGCGTCCCGCCGTGTCAATCAGCACGGCCTCTTCGGTAAACCACCACTCGCAGGAGCGGGTGCCGCCAACCCCGGCCACCGGCTGGGCGTCTCCTGAACCGGCAAGCGGAAAGTTCAGACCCGAATTGACCAGTGCGGTCGTCTTGCCGGCGCCCGGCGGGCCAATGACGATGTACCAGGGAACCTCGTAGAGGAAATTGCGCTTGCGGCTCGAGCGCTTGAGTGCTGCGATGGCCTCACTCATGCGCGCCTCGAGCACCGGTGAGTCGTCATTGCTCCCGTCGTTGCGGGCAACGACGGTCTCGAGCGCTTTTTGCGCCTTTCTCACCTTCCAGACGCGCACTCCGTAACCGAGGGCCGCGGTCGCTACGATCGTGCCGATGATTGTCGCGCGCAACCAGACCGGTCCCAGCGGCCGGATATCGGCGAAGCGGATCAAAGGTCCAGCAAACCAGATCGCTGCCGCAAAACCGGCCAACGCGGCCGTGCTGAATATCCGCGGCAGCCAACGCATCATTGGCGCTTCCCACCGGCGGTCTTCACAGCGTTTCCTCCTTGGGGATCATCACGTCGACACGGCGGTTCTTGGCGCGGCCCTCGGACGTCGCATTGTCGGCAATTGGCTCATCTGCGCCCTTGCCATCGGCGGTCACTCGCGAGGGATCGCTAAGTTTCGCGGCGATCATTGTTTCAACAGCCTTCGCCCGGGCGACCGAAAGGTCAAAGTTGGATTTGAACGCGCTCGATTTCCGTGGTTTCGCATTGTCCGTGTGGCCAACGATCCTGATTGGCCCCGGCTCGTGCTCAAGGGCTGCGGCAATCTGTGCGGCCAGTGACTGAGACTCAGGCTTCATTTCGGTCTTGCCAGGCTGAAACAACAATTGATTGTTGATCTCCACTACGATGAAGTCGCCTTTTGTGCCGATGGTCATCCCGCCGCGCTCGACTTGCGTGGATAGTGCCGAGCGGATGCGGTCGATCTGCTCGGTTGCGGCAGGCGAGGCAACTGTCACCGGTTCGGCAAGTGGGGGTACCACACTGGCGCGCTCGATCGTCACAGGCGTCGAGGGATTGAGCGCCAGCAACTGTCTGGCTGCAGCATCGCCTTCATCGGTCACGAACGCCCGCAACGTGAAGAACGCGGCCGTCAGCAGGGCTGATGCCGCGGCGCCAACACCCCAGAGCGGCAGGCGGGTCGAAGACGGCACCATCGTCGCCGCCATGCTTTGCCAGCGGGGGGAGATGTCCTCTCCGGCGCGGGCCCTGAAGTAGCGAAGCGTCTCGTAGACGTCGCGCCGCACACGTTCCAGACTGGTATCGTCGCGCGCCAGATCCCGATACTGGCCCTCAAATCCCACGGACAGGCAGACGTGCATCAGCTCCAGCAGGTCTAAGTGTGGCTCCGGATTGGCCAGCACCTTGTTCAGAGCTTCGAAAAAGCCGGCGCCCGTGGCTTCAACGTGAAAGAACCGCGACAACATACTGTGCTGTGCCCAGGTGTCCTTGCCGGTCCAGGGCAGGTTGCCAACAAGATCGTCGGCGGTTTCGCAAAGGGCGAACTTCGCGATCCGCGCATCCTCTTCGGCCACGCCCGACTTCTCCAGCGTCCGGTCGAACCTCTCGATCGCTTCGGCGATATGCTCGGCCAATGGCGCCGCCTGTCTTTCAACCGGCACGAGCCTGAGATGCCCGAACAGGACGAGCAATGGTGCTGACGCAGCGAGGATCGGATTTGCCGTCGAATATTTGACCGTGTCTGCGGCTTCGAGCAGCACCTCCTGCTGAATGATCGGCCTTGACTCGGCTGCCCCGGCTTTGGCCGCTGCACCTGACGATGCTCCCTGATAAAGAATGGTTCCGGATGTCCAGTCCGGCGGCATATGCCGACCTATGTCAGGTTCGAAAACTGTCGATTCCTTGACGTCCGAGGGTCCGGCAGTCTTCGCAATCGGTTCGTTTGCGGCTGGTTTTGCATTCTGCCCGCGCCGTAGGGGGATGACGGTCTTGCCCACCGGGCCGAAAGGATCGTCCTTCGAGCTCATCGCCGATGTGCCGCTGCCATGCGGTGCCCGCGTTCGCGTGCGAGAGGCGCCAGATCTTTCCTGGCCGGATAGCGCAGGCAAGTATCATACCGGCACGGTCGCGGTCCGGAGCTACAAGAAACTATGGCGCCGCAATATGACATCTGCCGCAGACCCCAGGTCAATCAGGCTTACCCGCTTGGCGAACTTGTCGTATGTGATCGTAATCGCAGATGTTCTCGATTGGAACATGATGCGGCGCGCCGATGCGTTTTTCTTTGTCAGCTAAAGCGCCACAGTCTGTTGCGCCGGTCTATTTTTGCTCAGCTTTTGCATACGCCTCGCTAAAATAGGCCAAGAATATATCCAGCATGCCGTTTTCGTGTGCTTCCTCCATGCTCCTCCACGTCCCGACAAAAGCGTCCCATGCTTGGGCCTTCTTCGAGGAAAAAGATGTCGGCGGGAGCTTTTTGCCGATCGCTTCCGGCGAAAGGTCGTCAAGCAGTCGCGACAGCGCAGCTTGCATGGCGGCATAGGTGGCAAATTCGTGCGCCTTGAGATCGCGGAATGCGTCTTCAACGCTGTGCCTGGCATCGAGATAGCCGGCCCTACGCCGTGCGAACATGATTTCGAGGATGTCGTCGATTCCCGGCACGAACTTAAGCGGGTTGTTGTCGGCGGAGCTTATCATTGTCCGGTGCGTGCTCTTGGCCAGCGTTTTGGCGGCCGCACGTGCCTTCAGCAGCATGGCCAGTTGCTCGACCACCACCCGCAGGACCGAGCCAATTTCGGCCGCGACTTCATGCGGGTCCCGCGACTGCAGCAGTTCCGGGGAAATACCCGCTCCAATCGCGATTTCCCGCAGCACCTCGTCTCTCGTCGAAAGGACCGAGGCGGGCAGCGACGGTGCTTGTTGCTCGGGCCATGGCTGTGCCGAATTCAAGAAAGGCGCGCCTCCAGAGTCAAGCAGGCGATCGGCCGCGACGGGCATGTGTCGTTGTGTCGAACCTTCGTCGCCTTGCGGATGGGTCGGCGAGGCGCGCTCGTCAATCGATACAAAGATGACGTAGCGGCCGACCAGGAGCCTGTCGCCGTGCGCCAGCCGGTGCGGACCGGTGATGCGTTGGCTCGACCCGTTGATGAAAGTGCCATTGCGCGAGATGTCATGCAGCCAAAACGCGCCTGCCTCGTATCGAATCTGGCAATGCCGGCCGGAAATGAACTTGTCCGGGTCGGGTAAGATCCAGTCGCAATTTTCGCGACCGATTTTGAAGGTGCGATCACGCGATCTGTAGCCGGGGGATACGCCAGCGGGCAGGGCATCGACATTGCTGATCTGCAGACTGATTAACATGCACAATCGCCTGTGTGATCGCTGGCGGCCTTGTCGGCACGATACTCCATGTTTTTAACGTGGCTAATCCAATTTCGCATCACATTGGCGCAAGGCAGCGGGCGAACTCTGGATCTTGCTGATTCGCCCAGCTCTGCTGGCATGCCTCTTTGGCCCGCGCAACAACATGTGGTACGCTCAACACGGACCAGCAAAGAGAATTGTTGTGAGCTTTCAGTTCCTGAACCTGTCGTCGTTAGTATAGCAGGACAGTATAGCAGGACCTTGAATCCACTGGCGGCCCGGTCCAGGAGGGGCACGACCAATGCCAAATGAACGTGCCACGGTTGTGGAGACGCCGATTGGCGCCGAGCTGTTGACCTTCACGCACCTTGTCGGGCGCGATGAGATAAGCCGTTGTTTTGGCTACACGGTTGGGTTCGTAAGTACCGACCACGACATCGATCCGCTGAAGATGCTGGGTGGGGCCGTCTCGATCGAAGGTGAATCCGATCCAAAACGTTGGTTCAGCGGCCTGGTGTCCGAGTTTAGACTTACCCGGATCGAGGACCAGCTGGCCTACTACGAAACGGTCGTCAGACCATGGCTCTGGTTTCTCGGCAATACGACCGACTGCCGCATTTTCCAGAACATGAGCGTCATCGAAATCGTCGAGGAGGTTTTCTCGATATACAGCACGGCAAAATTCGAGAAACGCCTGCAAGGTTCCTATCCGCCGCGCGAATATTGCGTGCAATATGATGAGACCGATCTGGACTTCGTGCAGCGGCTGCTCGAGCACGAGGGCATTTTGTATTTCTTCGAGCATGGCGAGGGCAAGCACACGCTTGTGCTCGCCGATGCGATGAGCAAGCTGAAGCCGGCGCCGGGCTATGAAAAAGTGCCTTACCACTTCGAGGGGCAGGGCTCCCGGCGCGATGTCGAATACATCACCGAATGGATCCCGGGCAGCTCGGTGCGGCCGGGCGCCTATGTCCATACCGACTATGATTTCAAGAAACCGGGTGCCGACCTGATGGCCAAATCGGCCCAGCCGTTCAGTCACAAGCTGGCTGCGGGCGAGAATTACCGTCAGCCCGGCGCCCATCTGGAAGTGGGCCGCGGCGATAGCCTGGCGGCGATCCGGCGCGAGGAAATCCAGGCGGTGCACCAGCGCATCGCCGCGGTCGGAACCCTGCGCGGCCTCTATTCCGGCTGCACGTTCAAGCTGGATGGCTTTCCGCGCGAGGACCAGAACCAGGAGTATCTGGTGGTCAGCGCTGAATACAGGCTGTTCGACCCGGGCTACAGAGCCCATGCGGATGTCGACAGCGAGAACTTCAAGGTGATCCTTGGTGTGGCACCTACGGCTTTGCCCTATCGTCCGCCGCGGGTCACGACACGACCGATCATGCGCGGGCCGCAGACGGCGACCGTGGTCGGACCTTCCGGCGAGGAAATATTCACCGACAAATATGCACGGGTGAAGGTCCAGTTTCACTGGGACCGTCTGGGCAAGAAGGACCAGAACAGCTCCTGCTTCGTGCGGGTCTCGCAGACATGGGCCGGCAGCGGCTGGGGGTTCATCCAAATACCGCGTATCGGTCAGGAGGTGATCGTCGATTTCATCGAAGGCGACCCGGATCTGCCGATCATCACCGGCCGCGTCTACAATGCCTCCCAAATGCCGCCCTACGGACTGCCGGGCAGCGCTACGCAATCGGGCTGGAAGTCGGACTCCTCGAAAGGCGGCGGTGGCTACAACGAGCTGATGTTCGAGGACAAGGCCGGCTCCGAGCTGGTCAATTTCCAGGCTCAGAAGGACCATAACCTTCTGATCAAGAATGACCGCACCAAGCTGGTGCAGCACGACCAGTCCGACCGCATCGACCACGACGCCAAGCACTCCGTCGGCCACAACCTTGATGAGGACGTCGGCAACAACAAGACGGTCAAGATCGGCGTCGACCAGACGACGAATATCGGCTCCAACGATACGGAAACGGTGGGGTCAAACCGCTCGTTGAAGGTAGGGTCCAACGAGACCATCAGCATCGGCTCAAACTCGACCGAGACCATCGGCGCCAATCACGCGCAGACCGTGGCCATAGCCCAGGCGATCACCGTGGGGGCAGCGCGCGTGGACAGCGTCGGCGCGACCGAGACTCGCACGGTAGGGTCCGCGCAGACCAACACGATCGGGTCAAAACGCTCTGTCACCGTAGGTGCCGCTCAGAGCCATCAGATAGGTGCCGACGACAGCTGGAACATCGCGTCAAATCAGGACGTGACGATCGGCGGCACCCAGAAGTTTAGTATCGCCAAAGATCAGAATAGCCAGATTGGCGCGGGGAGGCGCACGGAAATTGCCAAGGACGACGGCACCAAGGTCGGTGGCGCCTTCCAGTTGGAGATAGCCAAGGCCAGCATGGTACAGATCGGCGAGGACGGCAAAATCACCGTCGCCAAGACATTCCTGATCGAAGCAGGCGACGCTATCGCCCTGAAATGCGGTTCATCGTCCATTACGATGAAGAAGGACGGCACCATCACCATAGAAGGCAAGGACATCATGATAAAGGGGTCCGGCACGATCAATGTGAAGGCGTCTAGCGACATCACCATGAAGGGCAGCAAGATAAATCAGAACTAGGGATTCCGGCATGACCGAGGTTCAAGAACGCATAGAAGGTGTGGTGATCGGCCTGTTTCTCGGCTTCAATTCTGATTCGCCATTGGTCGTGTTTCCCGGCAATCCAGGTGATGCGGCAGTTCCCGCACGCAGCCTGACTGAACTCACCTCGGCGATGATCGGGGCGGAAGTCGCATTGCTCTTCCAAGAGGGTGACCCGGCGCGGCCCTTGATCGTGGGTCGAATCGTCGAACCTGCCCGCAAATCTCCGACGCCGCAGGTCATTCGCGATGGTGAGCTGGTGACCATAGTCGGCGACGAGCGGATCGAGCTTCGCTGTGGCAAGGCGACGATTATCATGGAAAAGGATGGCCACATCACCATCCGCGGCACCTATGTGACGAGCCATGCCAGCGCCACGAACAGGGTCCGTGGCGGGTCAGTGAATCTGAACTGATGCCAAAGATCGTCTTGCGCGAGATCGTTCGCCAGCATGCCGAAATGGCAGCGTTTCTATGGACGGTCTACGACCATCATCTGCTGTATCCGGACGAGAATCCTGACATGGACGAGGAGCGGCTGGCGCGTCTTGTGGAACGGCTTGACTCGCATCTAGACGGTCTGCGTATCGCAGGAGAGGTCGGGCAGGAGATTGCTGAAACGCTCTATGCCGAGTATCCCGAAGCGGGCGAGTTGTTTGTTTTGCGCATGCTAATCAAGGGCGCACCATCGAGGATCGCGGAACTCGACCTGCCCAAGGTGAGGGCGTATCTGTCGAGCAATGGCGGCCAGAAGTAGACGAACACGACGTTCAGGCCGTCACTCCAGTCGGAATCCATTGTCATAGACAAGCGTCAGCTTCTTCCACGTTTTGCCATCGAAGCGCCAGGCAGCGTCGATGCCGGCGACATAGAGATAGTCGCCATCGCTGCGCAGGTCCGAGCCGATGCCGGTATCCTCGAAGGGCTGTAGCGCGTCCCCCGCTTCCACGCTTACGCCCACCTCGTCGCCCCAATAGGCGCGGCCCTTGAAACTACGCACGGCAAAAAAGGCATGTTCGGGCGCCTGAAGCTCCGTCGCTTCCTCGTTGGCCACTCGGAGGCAGGCGCCGCCGTCTCCGGCAAGCCGGATCGTGCCATCGGGAGCGACGTCGATGCCGCGGAACTGGTCGTGGCGATGAAGTTCCACCGCTAGCCAGCCCGAATCCGCCAACCGGTGAAGGCTGCCCTGGTTGCCGCAGGCGAACCGGCCGTGCTGAGGTGAGCCGTGAACGTCGAAATATTGTGTCGGGACAATGGGTGGTATGGGACGCCACGCAGCCCCTTGGAACCTGAGAGCCATCCCTTTGCTTCCGACGGCAATGGGCCCATCCGGGTCCTTCGCCCAGATACGCCGGAGGCTGATCTCCGAGATCTTTTCGCTCGACCAGTTCGCGCCTGCAAAACGCCAAACCCGGGTGGTTGCCTCGAGAGCAAGGAGTTCGTCCGACGGCGTCGCGGAAAGAGACATCAGCCACGCATCCGACAGAAGTATTCGCTTGGCGGTAGCCGGGTTAAAATCATCGACAACGAAGACGACCGACACGGTATTCACAAAGTCGGGATCACTGACCAGGAAGAGGATTGCGGCGCGGCCGTCGCGCATCGGCGCGACCTGTATGCATTGGTATGCCGTGTCGCTATCCTGTGCAAAAATGTCCAGCAGTTCACGGTCCATTCTCATCTTTGAACCCCTTCAAGTGCCGGCGCGTCGCTTGCACCCGACCGTCGGGCGTTGCTTCATCGCCTTCTCAACCTGTCGTGCAGATACGGTTAGTTTTTTGAGCTTTTTCTTTGCTCCAGCCACTCGCTCTTCTTCCGCGTAGGCGCGCGTGCAAGTCGTGTGGCACACCTGCTTGTCCTTTACGTCTTGCTCACTCTTGTTCATGCTCTTCTTCAAATAGTTCATATTTGCGACTTCAAGGCATTCTGTCGCGAGTGCGACCTGCGCTGGCGGGATGTCTAGGTTGTCGACGGTTGCGGCAACGCAAGTGTTCACGAAGTCGCCCAGCTTTCCCTCCGGGTTGTTGGCGATCCAGTTTCTTGCCTCAGCCGATTTGTAGTAGTGGGGCGTGTTGGTCGTCCTGCCTAGAACGGAACGTCCCTCAACGCCTGCCGAACGCGCTGTTGCGCCTTCGCCAGCGACCCATTTCGCCTTCATGCAGATGCATGGTGCCTCCCTGTCGTCGTATTTCTCGCAGCATTTCAGCACGAGGTCGCGCACGCCGCCCGCTGTAAAGAACTGAACCTCGACCGTGTGTTCCTTCTGCTCGCCCGGATCGCATTTCAGCTTGTTGTATGGCTTGATGCCGAGGAACGCGCATCTGGGATCGGATTCGTCGAGGATGCCGACCTTGGGCAAGGGAGGGCCACCGGCAATGGGCGACGCGTGGTCGTTCGACGAAATGTCGGAGAAACGGCTGATCGGCTCGCCATCCATGAACACGTTGCCGGACCAGGCGTGGGCGTACTCCTTGCCCGTGTTCACAGACGTAATGACGTTCTTCTTCGGCGCGCAACCCGCTTCGTTGCCGGTGCATTTGGTGTAGTAGGACTTGTTCTTCTGGGTAACCGTCTTGCCGCCGATCTTGACGGTGCTGGTGCCGTTATCGGTGTCGCTATCGGAGCCGAAGGTCGGGTAGGGCACCGGCACGCCCGGTGGTGTCGCTGGTGTCTGTGGCGGCGTGAAACAGACATAGGGGAACGCCGCTATGACCTGGTTTGCCTGTGCTTTGCAGGCAATCTCCAGCCCGTTGGCGAAGACAGTCATGCTGCGTTCCTCGAGCCGAACAGGGCGGCGCCGCAAGCTCCAGCGTCCGAAGAAGCTTCAATGAGGACTGGATTGCCGGCAGCGTAGCCTTTTCGAGCGGCGGTCCAGGCCATACCAACCATCAACGGCACAACGGCAGCTCCAATGTTGCCAAGAGATTCAGCTGGTGACCAAAGATCCTGAAATTCGTGCCGGCCACGCAGTAGGCGTAGCGTCACGAGCGCGGCCTGCTTGAACCAGTATTGCTCGCCGACGAGATCGGAGATGCGATAGCCGAGCCGGCTCATCTCGATGCCCGTTTCACGAAAGGCCGCGTCATAGGCTGATGTCATGCCGTACGCGCGCAGGGGCAGATCCTCCTTGTTGTAGATCGATGCCGCTTCGCGCGCGAGGCCAAGTCCGAAAAGCTGAAAGGCCCCGCCGTCCGAGCGTGTGCACAACACGGCCCCGGCTGCCTCTCCTGGGATAAAACCGTCGGAATTGTCGGCCGTCAGCAGGCGGCCTCCCATGAGATAATGGGAGATCGTCGGCGCGGTCAGGTAGCTGTCCACGCCGGCGATCATCACATAGGACACCTCACCGGAAGCCAGCAGCCGCCGGGCATGGTCGAAGGCGGCGTGTCCAGACGGACGTCCATGCGCCACGATACGGGAGTGGTCGTTGGGGGCGAGTTGGATGATGTCGCCGATCCGCCGCAACAAGGCCGAATTGTCGCGCACCGGTCGGCCGGGCCGGTCTTCTTCCGGCAGGCAAAGAATGAGCGCGGTTTGGCCACGTGCCTGTGGCACTGCTTCGAAGGCCTCGGAGATCGCACCGGCAGCAAGATGAGCCATACGTTTCTCGCCAATCCAGTTGCGCGGAAGCGGCACCGGCGCGCCGGTCAAACGAGCCTCTGGCGACTGGTGAAAATGCGTCTCCTGAAAACCATTCAACCGCGCCCGCATCGCGGCACAACTTGACGGCCCGTCGAGGCCAACGGCCGTCACCATGCCTATTGAAACGATATCGAGGCTGGCACTCATGCCGCCTCCGCGCCGTCGTCTTCGTGCAACGGAGTATCGAACTTGCGGATGTAGCGTTTGCCGGTCGCTCGAGCCAACAACATGCCGGGCGTAGGCAACCCTATCCAGCATTCGGAAAAATCAAGGATCGTGCGCTGCAGCCGCTGGGACAGACGCCAGACCAGCGAGAACTTCCGGCGCTCCGGATCAAACAGGATTGTGTCGGCCAGAACCAGCGTGTCGACCACCTTAGCTCCGTCCTTGAACAGCGCCATGGGCAGTGCCGTGTTCGGCAAGCGGAAACTCATGCGCCCCTCCGGCGTCAGGTTCACCAGTTGCACCTCTTCGCCGCCGCGCGGGCGGTCTATTTGCTGGTCTGGTGGCGCCATCTGGAAGTAGCGCTCGTCGAAGTCCGGCGGCAGGAACGGAAAGATGTTCTTGGTCCAGTTGTCGTCGTAGGTGCCGCCATACTCGATGCGCCCGGGCCAGCCGCGCCCCATCGGTCCAAAGCTCATGGGCGTGTAGTCGCCGAAAGGCGAACGGATTTCCTCGCCGACTTTTTGTGTGTTGGGTAGCCGCAAACCCGGAATGAAGCGCTGGTTCTTTGTGCGTGACCAGCCGGTGCCGACCGGGTTGGTGGAATAGACCCCCGGCAATTTGTCATCGGGGTCGAGCTTGTCGACGCCGCCCCAGGCATTGTCATAGCTGATCGGCAGTTTCAGGAACGGCTGCGGTGAGGTCGCGGTGAAGACCGGACCAATCGCGCGCCATTCGCGATTGCCCAGCACCTCGAAGAGTTTCGACCAGTTGCCGATCTTGATGCCGACAGGCACACGCTCGGCCGGCCGGCCGCCAGGCGCGTAGGCACAGCCATTGGCAATCACGTCGCAGCGAGGTTTGCGGAACGCAAAATCGGTTTCCCAGAGTGTGGCGGAATAACCCGGTTTGCCAGTTTGGGTGTCGGCGAAAACCAGAGGAACTTGTTCCGCCGATTTGCGCACGTCTCCGCCAGGTGTCTCCGGAAAATCGAAGGTCCCCTTCACCACGACGACGAGCCAATCGTGCCCTCCAACATCCGTTGCTGCCGTGAACTGGTGCGGGTAGCCCATCTGGTTCCAGATCTGCATCACCTGGTCTCCCAATTAGCGGCAAAGATTTGCTCCAGAGTCGCTTGCGGTGACAGTGGATCAATGTCGAAAATGTCCGAACCGGCTGTCCACATCACCATATCGCTGATGAGCTCGTCGCCCGGCTCGACAGGCGGCACGGGCAGTCCGGCCAGCGCGGCGTCTAGTTCGTCCGGCGTCAGCTCGCCGCCTTGGGCGGCGATCGCCACCTTTTCGATCTCGCCAAACCACGCATTGGCATAGGCAAGCTCGACGGGAGCCTCCGAAAGCTGCACGACGACGCTCAACGGGAACTGCCTGCCGACCCTGTCGGCGCTCTGCAAGATGATGCCTGCCGACGCGCCGACAAAGCCCGCACCGGTCAGGAACCGCAGCGGCGTGCTGTGCGGCCAGGGTTCCCAGCCAATGAGCGGGACGACATGCTGCGCCAGCCAGCGGTCCCAGGCGCGAACAAAATCTCCCGGCAGCCGCCGCGCGACAAAATCGCCAGTTGCCGGCATTTTGCCGTAAAAGCCGGGCAGGATCAGATCTGCGGCGGACATGAAAATTTCTTGAACATCTGCAGGTTGTAGGGATTTTCGACGCTGGCAGCCTTGAGTTGGAAATCGGCGTACATGCCTTTGGTGCCCAGGCGCAGGCTGTAGACGTCCGACAGCGACGTGCCGGTGAAGCGACCGCTACGCAACATTCTCAGCCATGCCCAGCTGCCGGTCTCGTTGAGCAAGATTTCGGGCGAGCCATCGATCGGCTGGAAGGCAAGCGAGATGACCCCTGTGCCATCCTTGCCGGGCCATGTCATCGGCTGCGGCCTCGTTGCATTGTTATAGTAGACGAGGTTCTGGCCATCGAGGTTGAGCGTCACGCGCGCAACATTGGGCGACAGGTCCTTCGGTTCGAGCGTGAAGCTCATCAGCGGGCCTGTACCGCCGGGAAAGAGATCATCGCGGATCCGTCTTGCCTGTTCGAACGCGGCCAGTGCCGAAGGATCGAGGCCGAAATCGGCGCGCCATTTCCATGGCTGCGCCGACGTGTCGACATAGCTGATCAGGTGGTCGTTTATGAAGTTGTCGATCAGCCCTGCCGGTCCGAACAGGCGGGCGAAGTCGCGAACATTGACGTCTACGGCGCTGTCAGGGCTGAAAGGATAGCGGTTGTTGAGTGCTGCCTGGCAGAACGGCAGGATGTCGGCTCGCCAGATGGCGTTGAGCTCCGAGGTGACCGCCTTCTGCGTCAGACCGCTGGTATCGCCGGCAATGCCGCCCAACCAATCGTCGATCGGGTCGGGCAGGATCTGCGACTGCCTGGCAACCGCTCCAGTCAGTTCTGCGAGGCCGCCCTGCTTCTTGATGGCGTCCTGAGGATCGGGATTGGCCGTTACCGTCTGCAGCACGTTGGACAGTGCGGTGAGCGCGACAATGGCGGCGTCGAGCGCCGGCGGCTGGCCCTCGACCTCGGCGATGGCACCCTTGAGCGGCTTGAAATGCTCGGCCACCAGACTGCCGGTAAGATCCACTTCGTCGGCGGAGCCCGCACGCGGCAAAAGCTTTGCTCCGGTTTTTACGATCTTGCCAAGCTTGCCCAGCTTGCCAAGCAGTTTCGAGCCACCTGCCGCCGCCTTGTCGTTTGCCGGCGCTTCATCGGATCGCGTAAGCTCGGTCTCCTGGACCACCGCGGTGACCAGGCGCTTCAGCGCGGAGTCGGCGCTTGAAAGATCCTTGAGGTTTTCACTGGCGACGTTTAGGTCGGTCAGTGGCGCAAGCCTCATGTCGCGCAGGAAGCTGTCCCATTGCGCGATATAGTCGTCGTAATAAAGTTTCAGAATATCCTCTGACAGCGCCGACACCGAGGTTTCGGAATTCTCCGAGCAACCGCCGGCGAACACCGCCCGGTCGAGTGCTGCCTGGGCGGCGACATCCTCGACCCGGTCGAGAATGGCGTCATGGAAGCCGGCATAGGTGAACGCTCCCGAAATGCCGACCCGCAGCGTCTTGTCCGAACGCCGCGCAAAGACCTTGGCGCCGTTTGGGCCGGCGAAGTTTGCAGGGATCCATTCCTTGAGCGCAGCCACCGCCGGGTCGGCCAGCAACTGCTTGTAGGCACGCGCCGGCAAGGAAATCGTGCAGACGGTTTTCAGTGCCTCTGCAACCAGTGCCTGGTCCGGGGTGATATAACTGGCGTCAACCGCCATGCGACGGATCGCGGCAAGCTGGTGCTCTTCCGCGTCAGCTGTCGGGAAGGGGGCCGCTGCCGCGAATTCGGGCAGACTATTTACCCACCAGTTCTGGGCGAAATCCGGATCCATCTGGGAGAGGCCGGTCATCATGCGATAGGTCTTCAGCGCGCCAAGCATGAAGTCCGGATCGCGGATCTGCCGCCACATCGTCGCCTCGAGCAGCGCCACCATGTGCGGCTCGAGAACGTTACGCAAAGCATGGTCGTAAGTGTCGGTCTGTGCCCGCACCAGTTCCGCCGAGGCTGATGGCCCCAGCAAATCCTGTGCTGCGCCAGGAGGCGGGGTGCGGGCATTTGCGACCTCTTCCATTGCACCGAGGGCGATATCGATCGCAGGCTGTTCTACCGATGCCGGGTTTGCCGCGGCCGAGGTCAATGGCGTTTGCAGCGCCTCGAACTGGCTTGCCTGGGCCGTGATCGCGTTGCGGTTGTCGTAATAGGACCAGGTGAACAGCCCGCTGACCAGCAGGGCGGCTGCGGCACATGCGGCAGCCGCGCCACGCCAGACCCAGGCGCGGCGGCGTTGCGCCAGCGGATCGAAGGTGCCGAGGCCGGCTTCCTTGAAGATGACTTCGGTAAGCAGATTCTTTAGGAAGAAGCTGCGTTTTTCGACACGCAGCGCGGCCAACGCCCGGCGCGGCGGAAGGCCGAAGGAGGCAGATAGCGCTGCGGTCAACCGGTCGATCGGCGCCCCTTCCTGGGTCGCCGATGTCAGATAAAGGCCACGCAGCCAGGGGGCCTCCTCATACCGGCTTTCCCCGAACATCGCCTCGACCAGTACCTGGATCGGCTCGGACAGGCTGGCGAGTTGGGCGGGAAACCTGAAGATTTCGGCGCGGGCGGCAAGCTTGTCCTCATCCTCCAGCCGGGGCACCAGCCGCCGCTCGAGCTCGGTTGCTAACGTCGCGATTTCCCGCTCGATGGTCCTTGCATCGACATGCGCGTCGAGTGCAAACGTGGTCCCCCAGACCTGCTCGCGCGCAGCCGTCGACAAACCGCCGAAGAAAGCCTCAAATCCCTTGATCAGGTCGGCTTTGGTCAGCATCAGATAGACCGGAAGGCGGATCTCGAGGCGATCGTTGAGCTCGGCCAGCCGACGGCGGATCTTGCGGCCATGCGCCTTGATGGCGTCGTCGCCCTCCGAAAGCACATCGATCGAAAGCGCGACGATCACACCGTTGAGCGCGCGACGGCCCCGGTGCTTCTTCAAAAGGTCGAGGAAGCCCAGCCACTCCACCGCGTCGACGTCGGGTTGGCTCTCCTGTTGGACATAGCGGCCTGCAGTGTCGATCAGAACCGCGCTCTCCGAAAAGAACCAGTCGCAATTGCGCGTGCCGCCGACCCCTTGCAGGTCGTCGGTCAGGTCGATCGGAAAGTTCAACCCCGACTGCCGCAAGGCTGTGGTCTTGCCGGTGGCCGGCGGCCCGACGATAACGTACCACGGCATCTCGCGCAGGAACTTGCGACCGCCCAGTTTGCGGCGCTTCAACTCGGCCATGACCTCGGCGAACTTGGCACCGACGGCAGCGACATTCTCTTCGCCGGGGCTGAGTGGCTTCTCCACCGCCGGCGCGGCGATTTCGGCGACGAACATCCGGTTGGCACGGATCGCCCGACGCTGGGCAACGATCAACCAGATCAGCCAGAAGATGACCAGCAGCGCGATGATGACGATGCGCACATTGTCCGAGGCGAAAGGGTCGTAGGGTCCGACCCTGACGATCGGCCCGAATACCCAGATCACCAACGAAAGCAGCGTGATGCCAATCAGTGTCCACAGCCAGCGCGATGTCAGGACCGCCCAGAGGAAGCGCAGGATGAACATCTCACAGCCTCTTTTCGACCAGCACCTCAACGCGCCGGTTCAGGGCCCGGCCCTCGCGCGTGCCGTCGTCGGCCACTGGATCCGTGGCTGCCCGGCCCTCGGAATGGACGCGTTCCTGCGGCACTCCGTTTTGTACCAGCATGTCGGCAATGGTCTGGGCGCGAGCCTCAGACAGTCGCTGGTTGGTCGACAGCGGATTGGTTCTTTGCAGAGGAACCCCGTCCGTATGTCCGACCACAGTGATGTTGCCGATCAGGTCACGATTGGCGAGGATCACCTTGGCGATCGAGCCGATCAGCGGCTCGAATCCTTCCGTCAGTGTTGGCCGCGACGACTGGAACAGTTCGGGGTTGGATGCCTGGATGACCAGCTTGGCCAGCGAAACGCTCTCCGTGCCGCTGAGAGCCGATCTGAGATTGCCCGGCGCCTCGGCCTCAAATTCGGGCAGCAGTGCAAAATCCACAGTCTCCGGCGGCGGGGCATCGACTGTTGGCGATATGCGCCTGATGTCGCCACGGGTCGGCGGCGGCAGGGCTCGGACCAGTGCTGAAAGCTCCACCGCCTGGCTGCTTAGGCCCATCGAGAGCCCGACATAGGTCGCGGTAGCGATGACCGCCACGGCCAGGGCCATTACCCAGATCGGAACGATGAAGCGCTGCGGCTCGTCGGATGCGATGACGCCCTTCCAGTTTGGTGACAGCGGGGCATTCTCGGCGTCGGAATCGCGCAGGAAACGTGCCGCGGCCACACGAACGGCATTGAGCGAGCGATCGCCCGACCGGCCGGGCACGCGATACTTGCCGCGAAAACCGAGTGCCAGGCAGTCATACTGGAGTTCGAGCAATTCGCGATCTCGGTTCGGATGACGTTCCAGTTCGTCGAGCCGTGTAAAGAACTGCGTGCCGGCGTCGACATCGCCCCGCAACATGACCACAAGCGGCTGACGGGGCCACGCGCTGGCCCCGCCCCAGGGCGTGTTCAGTGCCAGATCGTCGAGCAAAGCCGCCACAACCCAGGCTGCCTGATCGGCCCGTTCCATCGACGACCCCCCCGCCATTGCCGTGTCGCGTGCCCGAACCAGTTCTTCGAGCAGCCGGGTGCGTAACACTTCCGGATTCTCCGGTGGCAGCGCGCTCTCAAGCTCCGGCGCAAACTCGAGCAGGGGCGCGAAGGCGTTGACAAGGCCGTTCGGGTGGGTGCGCGAGCGTTTTACCGGCCCGCCCGGCAAGGATGCCGCCATCGGCCGCGGCATCGGCGTGCCGGTCAGCCTGATGCGAGTGCGTTCGCGATCCTCCGACAGTCCGAAAGGATCATCCCGGCTCATGGTTTCACCTGTTCACCGAATAGCAGTCCACCTGCGGTTCGCTCGGCAGTACACCCGAAACGCCAATGACGAAGCCTGGGGCACCGAGCAGCGATGCCCAGTGCTCGCTTTTCTGGTCGAGCTCAAGGCACAGCCGATCGCCGTCGTAAGGAATCTCGCGCGGTTGCGAATGAAGCGGTTTCAGCGGGATGCCGGGCAGGCGGGACTTCCACAGGCCCTCGAACTCATCCGCCGAGCCCACGGTCGCCTGGTTGACGAATATCTTGCGTAGCGCGTCCTCCGACAGTTCCGAACCGACCCGGATGACGATCCGGCTGGCTACCAGCAGCTTCGGATTGTCGATGCGGATTTTCCAAACATTGGTCGAATGGCGCATGACGGGCAGCGCGCGCGATTTCGGCTCGATGTAACGCAGGCTCAGGATCAGTGAGCGCAATGCATCCGCCAGCGCCGAAAACGGTGGGCCGGGCGCCATGTGATCGTAAGCCGGCAGCTCGCCCAGTCGCCGCGCGCTCGAGCCGTAGGTCGCCATCGAACCGGCAAGCCCGGCCAGTTCCAGATAGAGTTCGGCCGGATGGAAAACATCCTGCGCCAGCATATGGGCCAGGCGCGGACGCGCCGCGTTGGCGAGGTTGAGCATCAACAGGTCTTCGACGCTGCGCCCTGGCCCGCCCATGACCATCTTGCCATGCGCCTCGGCGATCTGGTCAAGGCCTGTGACGACTTCCAGAAGCAATTGCCGGTACCAGGCCACTGCACCAGTAACCAGGGCCGGTGGCAGGAATGTCTCGTCCAGCGAAACGCCGCCATCGGCGCGAACCCCCTTGATGTCGGCTATCGGCAGGGCGGTATAGCCGCCGACCGATTTGCCGGGTGCAAGCAACAGCGATTGCGGTCGGGCGATTTCGATTTCTTCGGGGTCTGAACCGCCCTGGACGGCATCGCGCACCGAAACGATCCGTCCATGATAGCGCGCGCCGCTGGGTGGCGCATGCGCGGGATCGAAGCCAACGCCGCCGGCCGGCTCGAGCGGCAGGGCGACCAGCACTGGGCCGGCGCCTGTATCCGGGGTGACCGGCAGCGGACGCGGCGCGTCCATCAGATCCGGAATGGAGAAGGGGGTTCCGTCAGGGAAAATGCCTCGTGCAGACAGGATCGAGATCTGGCCGGCATCGAGCAATGCCTTATCCAGGGTCAATTGCTGAAAGCCGAACGTGTGCAGCTGGCCGGCCTGCAACGCGTCGCGCACAGTCGCCTCGAAGAAACGGTCCTGCTGCTGGAAATGCTGGGTCCGCAGAAAAAGGCCCTCGGACCACAGCACCCTGTTTGCATCGCTCATCCGGCTACTCTCTGCATCGAGCTCCCCTTGCCTTGGCCGTCAGGCGGAAATGCCGCCGCTGCCGAGTGTGACATTGATCGTAAAGTTTGATCCGGGCGAAACCGATTTGGTCGTCCGCCAGTTTCGCCCGCCAGGCTCACGGATAAGTGCAACGAAGCCCAGGGCCGTCGCATCCGGTTCAACCGTAATGGTCTTGGTCGCGGTTTTTCCAGGCGCGACGGCAATCTGGTCGGATCCGATGAGATCACCTGCCAGTGCCGAGCCGGCATCCCCCTGCAAGGCAAAGTAGTCGGCGGAATTGAACTTACCGGTGCTGCGCAGCCGCATGACCAGCACCGTCACTGGCCGGTCGCCGCCGCCTGGTCCAGGGTTCATACCGGCCGCCCCTGTCAGCTTGACCGTGATGACCGACGGTTTTGGCGGCCCGGCGCTTTGACAGGCCGTAAGCAGCCCGGTCGCACCCAAGGCAACGATAAATTCGCGTCGATCGATCATGTGTTACTCCTCCTCATATGCATCCCGAAAATCGTCGCCGATTTCGCCGAGAAAGCTCTTTTCCGCGCTCTCGGCGATTTCACGATGGCGTTTCTGATAAAGCTCCCACAGCTTGGCGCCGCGCCCGCCCGACAACAGCGTGCCGATCGCGGAACTCGATTTCAGCTCTTCTTCGATGGCTGCCGGCTCAAAACGGTCGACCATCCGCCGCAAGGCGGCCTGCACGCCGCGCCAGGCGCGTACGTGATGTTGTGCGAGGTCGCGAACCGCATCCGCGATAGCCGCTTCGCCGGCCAGAAATCCGGGGCTGCGTTCGGCGATAAGCGTCACGATAGCGTCGTCGACCGTCGGCAGAAACTTGAGTGGATTGACCTCGGAGGCTCCGACCATTGTCTGCGCAACGCGAGCATTTCCCTTTTCTTCGGCACGCTTGCGTAGCAGCTGCATCAATCCTTCCATCATAAGCCGATATTCGCGGCCGAACTTCTCCATCTCGGCGACGGCATCGCGTCCGGGAAAATCGGCTTCCGCGATGCCCATGCCGCGCAGGAATGCGGTGCGAAGCGCCATTTCGGCGTGCTGCCTCGCAGGCGGCTGGCGGGCGGGGCTGGCGGCTGGGCCTGCTCGCATTGGGGGAGGGGCATCTGCCGCTCGCACGGGCACGTCCCAGGGATTGGCCGCTTGCAGTGGTTGGGCGTCGCGCTCGCGCTGACCGGTCGAGCCCGCATCGCGTCCCGGGCTGGGGGCCGCGGCTGGCCCAAAACCGAAGTCGTCATTGAATTCCGGCAGCTTTGCCGTCGGGGGCTCCGTTGAGCCGTTGGGGAACGATCCCGAGTCGAGGCCGGATGGGTCTGTCTGGTTGGGCGCGCGGGCTGGTCCTGCGGTGCCTTTGGATACGGGTGTTGCGATCGGATCGAGGCTGAACGGGTCATCGAAAGCAGGCGAGCTGCGCTGTCTGGAATTGGCCCGTTCGAACGCACCCGGGATCGGCTGCTCGAACGGGTTCGGCAGCCCGGCTGGACGTGGCCGCTGCGGCTCTTCTTCCACGGTGGCTGAAAAGAAATCGTCACGGCCGATGCTGACCGGCGCCCGAGACGCCGGCGGGGAGCGCTCCGGAACTGGCCCTGCGGCTGCTGCTGCTGTGGCTTGGGCACTCGGCGTCTGCAGATCGACATATACGACGTAATCGCCCAGTCTCAGCCGCATGCCATTGCGAAGACGCGTCGACTTGCCGGCACCGAGCGGGCTGTCCGAGTCGTCTATGAACAATCCGCTGCTTGACGTATCAGTGACGAAATATCCGTCGCGCCCACCAGTGATCCTGCAATGGGCGCGCGAAACGAACATGTCGGGATCGTCGATCTGCCAGCCGGCGTCCGCGCTGCGGCCGATCACCAGTTCCCCCTCGTCAAGCCGGGTCTGCCGTACCGCCTGGGTGCGTGGCCCTTGCTCCAGCGTCAGCAGCAGACTCATGCCGCGACCTCCGCCCCTTCCTGCCGCCAGCCGACTAATGTCCGCAGCCGCATGTCGTCAGCATCGCCCCTTTCAGCGGGCCGCGCAAGCCACGCGGTCCGGGCGAGTTGGACGGTTCCAATACGCGGCGGCGGAACGGCATCGCGCGCCAGCACGATGCGCAGATCGACGTCGAGCGATTCGCCGACCATGTCGCTAACGGCCTGCTTGAACAATTTGAGGCGCTGACCGCCCGGCAGGAACGCCTTGAACTCCTCGTAGCCCAGTGGGCCGACACGGAGCTCGATCCTGCTTTGACGGTTGAAGACACGCGGACCGATCGTTGCTCCCCGGCCGAGCGCTACGTAGGCTTTGCCTAGGCGTGTCTGGAGCGCGGCTGGTATGGTCATCCAGGCAGCGATGAACTCCCTGATCTGGACCGGCACCTTGAACGCCTCCGCCAGGAACAGCGTCAGCCGCTCGGGGCCGTCGACCTGATTGGCAAGCGAAGCTGCCTGGCGCAGCTTCACGGCGTCCAGTTCGGGATTGTGGGTGCCGGGAAGCCCTATCCCCGCCATGGCTTCGAGCATGGCGCGAACGCGCCCGCCTGCCGCGCGCTCGACCTGAACCGCCGGATGCGCATCCGCCCAAGCCCTGTAATACAGCGCGATCATCCGGTTCTGAAGAATGTTGACGAAGTCCATGAAGGTTGTGTCGCTGGTCTGCTGCGCATCGGCGCCTGTGAACCAGCGTTGCGACAGGCGATCTAGCACCCAGCGCGTCAAATGCAGGGGCATCGGACCTTCAGGTCCCATCAGACCAATGTTTGCGACCGTAACCCGGGCGGGCGCTTTGTCAGTCGCTTCGCGGAATTCTGCCAAGTCCTTGGCGGAAAAGCTGAGACGGACATGCTGCCCGAGCCGCGAGGGTTCGCGCTCCGGCGGGCCGGAATAGCCGAACAGCCCGCCTCTCCGTTCGAGTCGCCGCAACAGCTCGAAGAAGTCGAACGCATCCGACAGCTCTTCGGACCGGCCAGGCTTGTCTAGATCAGGTAGCGATTGCCGGGCGTCATCGGCCATGGCACATCCTCCTGCTTCTGCAGCAGCCATGTGCGGGTTCGCACAAAGCCGTTTATCCCGGCATGACGGGCAAAGAGCCGTGCCAGCAGGGCCGAAAGCAGCAAGGTGCTTTGCCCCGCCAGGACCGATTGATCGACATGCAATGTCACCTCCGTGCCTCGTCCGAAGCACATCGGCCCATCGATCTGCAGCCGCTCGATGACCGACCGGGAGTCGATGCGTACGATCGAGTGCACATTGCGGGCGAGGCTCGGGTCTCCCCTGTCGGCGTAAAGCTCAAGCAGCGCATGCAGCGGCTCGACGCCGCGACCTTCCTTTGCAAGGCTTAGAAAGTTGAGCGCTAGCTGCGCTACAAGCCGCCAGGCGAGATTGTCGGCTCGCGATTCACCCGCCGCGCCCGCCGGCAGCGCTGCGGGGATGGCTGGGCGAGGCGGGCGCAATGCGCCGAGAAGCCGGATCGTTTCGACCGGATCGCCGGCTTCCAGCGTCAAGGTAGGGTTGTCGTCAAGGATCGGCAGATCGCGGTTGGTGCAGAGCGCCACGATGTCGACGCGCTTCAGCGGCCGGTTCGGTGGACTTTCCGCTGGGCGTGAAATCGCCAGGAAAACGTCATCGCCCGTGTATGAAGTGCGGGTGAGGCCATCGCGCCGTTCCTCCTCCGTCGGGCGGCGTGGGCGCCGTTCGGTGGAATAAACCCAGCCGCTGCCGCGGTTCTGTCCCAGGCTGAAGAGCTCCGGGATTGTGGCGTCGCTGCCCTCGCTGTCGGCGTCCTCGACGCGGATAACCCGATAGATTTCGAAGTCCCGCGCTCGCGTGCGGTCGGCATGCAGCACCTGCCGCGTTTTGCGCGGATCGAGCTCGACGACGTTGCACTCGCGTTCGAACAGATTGATGATCGGGGTTGCGAAAAGTTCAAAATCGGCCGCCATCAGATCGGCAAGTTCAGGCGCCGGACGCCTGAAGATGAAGATGATCTCGAGCTCGGCTGTGCATCTGCGCACGATGGGCTGCAACCCCGAAACCCGAGCATAGTGAAAGCGCTCCGGCATCATGAAATGTTCGCGCAGAAGACGATATCCTTCGAAGGTCGGACGTGTACGAGGCATCAGAGCCTCGTCGTCGCTGATGCCGACCATTTCGGGTGCCGGCAAGGCCGATATTGGGTTGGTCTTGCCTCCCGGTCGTGCACCAACGGCTGAGCAGGCGCCGAAAATCGCATCGAAAAGCAGCGGTGCCTTGGTGCGCGCGGCAAAGTAGAGATCAAGCCGGTCGAGCGACAGTTCGTCGAGCTTGCCTTTTCCAGTACGGGCCAGCGTGATGCGAAGCGCCGCCTCGCCATCGACACCGCCGATCCGCGTGATGCCGGCTGCCGCCAAGGCGCTGCGATCCTGAAAATACCCGACCGAGGTGATGGCTATCGGCCACAGCGTTATGTCCTGGGCAGTCGTGAACGTGCAACGCGTCGACAGGCCAGGCTGGAGGCTGGAGACCAGCCGCGTATTGCGCTTGACGACATGGCCCGCAATCATCGTCTGGACTTGCTGGCCGGGTTTGAGCACCACCATGGCCGTTGCCGGCGCCGGCGTGACAAGATCGGGATAGAGAACATCAAGGACGGCGCGCGAGAAACGCGAGCGTTCCGCATCAACCTTGAGCCGGGTCCGCGCGGCCAAGAAGGCAACACCGTCAAGCAGCCGCTCGACATAGGGGTCCGGACAGGGGACCGTATCTAGTGAAAGGTTGCGCGCCACCGCCGGATGCAGGTCGGCAAATTCTGCCGCGAGCGCACGGATATGGGTCAGTTCCTCCTCGTAATATTCTACGAAGACCCGATCCATCTCAGGCTTCCCTAAATTCGGTCCGAGCCAAGCCGTTATCGAGGTTGATCGTGGTGCGCAGGCGCATGCGTTCGGGCGTCGGCGTCATGATCAACACCGCATCTATCTCGATCTTCAGGCCCACGGTTTTGTCGCCAAGGGTTACCGTAACCTTTGTTGCACTGTCCTTGAGACGCGGCTCGAAGGTGGCAAGCACCGAGCGGATCTCGCGCGCCAGGGCCTCGCGATCAAAGTCGCGGGAGGAACGGCCCGAGAAGGAAGGCACGCCGTAATTGACGACGCTGCGACGCACCTCCGGAAAATCGGCGAGCGACGGCGGGTTGTCCGCGGCCTGTTCGCTTTCAAGGTCGGAAAGAAGCGGAACGGCCTCGAAGCGCTCGGTGTTAAACAAAGCCTCGACATCGCGCCGAACGGCTTCCTTGAGCACACGAGCCGACACAACCACGCCGCGGCTTTCGATTTCAGCGCGGTGCTGGCTCTGAAAGGCCAAGCGATGCAGACGCCGCTTCTGGTCGGCCGTCAACTCCGCGTCGGCGTCGATGAGCCGCGCACTGGCAGCAACCAGATTGTCCAGCCGCTCCGCGCCAAGCTCGTCCTGCAGTGCCTGGCGCAGTCCGTCTATCTCGGAGGTCACGCCCGGCAGATCGTTTATGAGGCGGTCCCACAGAGAGGGCTGGACCGCTTCGCGCTTTGCTCGCGAACTGCCGCTACCCAGCGACTTGTCCGCGCCGGGCCGCCGGGCCTCACTTGCCGACATAGACATCCATTTCGATTTCGTCGTTGTCGTCGTAGACGAACTTTATCTTCTTGTATGCGAAGCTGACCTCTTCCTCGATCAGGTCTTCCTCATCCTCGGCCTGCGACATGTCGTATTCCATGATCGAGGCGTCGGTGAGTGTGACGACCAGGTAATCCTTGGTCTCACCATCAATGGTCCGCCGTGCCGAAAACACGACTTCGTCCAGCGCCTTGTTCTCGAACAGCGCCTTTTTCAGGTAGGGCGAAGACTTGTCATAGTGCTTGGTGAACTTGATCATACCCAAGGACACACGACCTCGGCGCGAGAGCGAATTTGGATCATAGGGTGCGATCATCTTGTAATCGACGCCATGGATTTCGATTTCGTCTTCATGACCATCTCGAGTGCTTGGACCCTTGATATCCGGAACCTTTAGAAAGCCATCAATCTTCGTATTTGTGGGCATTGTCTTTCTCCACCGCTTTCAAAACCAAGATGTTGTTGCTGCAGATCAAGTCTTTACGGACGGAAGTTCCGAAACCAGTCGGAGCGAGGCATTGATACCCTCCAGCTGATAATGCGGGCGCAGATAGAAGCGGGCATTGTAGTAGCCGGGGCGCCCCTCCACGCTGTCCACCTGAACCTCGGCGGCGGCGAGCGGGCGCTTGGCTCGCGCCTTGTCGTCGGCAAAGGCCGGGTTGGCCAGCACATACCGGTTGATCCATTCGGTCAGCCAGATCTGCATGTCGGAGCGCTCCTTGAACGAACCGACCTTGTCGCGCGCGATCGCCTTGAGGTAGTGGGCAAAGCGCGAGACCGGGAAAAGGTAGGGAAGGTTGGCGCTCAGCCGCTCGTTGGCCTGCGCATCGGGGTCGACCAGTCGTCCCGCCCTTGTCTCGTCGTCCTGCAGCGAATGGGCGCCAATAAAGGCGGCGAGATCGGTGTTCTTTCTATGCAGGATGGGCATCAGGCCGAGCTTGGCCAGCTCCGCCTCGCGCCGGTCGTCGATGGCGACCTCCGTCGGACACTTCATCGCTATCGAGCCATCATCGGTTGGGAAGCTGTGCACTGGCAGGTTGAGGACGGTGCCGCCATTTTCGACGCCGCGGATCTGCGTGCCCCAGCCATAGAGCTTGTGGCTGCGGTTTATGTTCACGCCCATCGGGAAGGCGGCATTCATCCAAACATATTTGTTATGGTCGCCATGTACCTCCTCCTCGAAGGTGAAGCCCTTCACCGGAACGGTATCGGTGCCATACGGCAGCCGTGCCAAAACGCGAGGCATGGTCAGGCCGATGTAGCGTGCATCCTCGCTCTCGCGCAGCGACTGCCAGGAGGCATAGGCGGGGTTGGAGACGATCTGCTGCAGGTCCTGCGGGTTCGGCAATTCCTGCCAGCTGTCCATACGGAACAGGCGCGGAGAGGCGGCTGCGATAAAGGGCGTGTGCGCTGAGGCGCAGATGCCGGAGATGTTGCGCAGCAGACCGACGTCGCGCGGGTGGTTGGAAAATTCGTAGGCACCAATCACACAGCCGATCGGCTCGCCGCCAAGCATCGAATACTCGTCCGTGTAGACTTTCTTGAAGATCGGGCTCTGATCCCACATCTGGCCCTCATAATCCTCAAGCGTATCGGCCAGCTGCTCCTTGGAAATGTTCATCACCCGGATCTTCAGCTTCTGATCGGTCTCGGTATTGTTGACGAGATACCACAGGCCACGCCATGTGCCCTCCATTTCGCGCACTTCCGGCGCGTGCAGGATCTCGTTGACCTGTTCGGAAAGCATCTTGTCGATACCGGCGATCAACGACTTGATCGACTTGATCGCATTCGATGAGATGGTCGTGGTATCGGAACGCGTCTGCGCTGCAAGTGCGAGATTGCGCACCAATTGCTGCAGCTTTTCGCTGTCGTCCTTCTTGACCTTGAAATCCTTCTCGAGGAGCCCGCTGAATTCTCCGAGATCGATGGTTTCCGCCTCGGCGACGGCGGCGGTTTTTTGCTGTTCGGCCATGGTCATTCCCCTGCCTTGTCGTCCGCCAGTGCCTGGCTGGCGATCTTGCCAAGAAGCGGTTCATTGTTCAGCAGTTGCGCAATGCGCTTTTCGGCATCCACACGCCCGTCCATGAAGCCGAGAAGTTCCTCGAGCTGGCGGCGCATCTTGAGAATTTCGGCCAACTGTGGGACCTGCTCGGCAATCTTGTCCGGCGCGAAATCGCCCATCTTGGTGAAGGTAAGGTCGAGCGCCAGCTCCTCGTCCCGCTCGGCGCCTTCGGCCTGGGGCAGCGTATTCTTCACGCGGGCTTTCACGCGTGGTCCAAGTGCCTCCATGAAACGCGGGAAACGGTTAGCATCGGTCTCGACAAAGGAGCGGTCCAGTATCGACTTCGACGCTTCCTTGGTCTGCGAAGCGCCTGAAAGGTCCGCCATGACGGCCATGACAAACGGCAGCTCGATTGTCGTTGGACTGCCATAGGTTTCCACGTCATAGGCGATCTGCACCCGCGGCGCGCGATTTCGTTCGATGACCTTGGCTTTGCTTTCGGCTGGCATTGCTTGCTACCTTTCATCCTTCTGAGCCGTCTTCTTGGTATCGGGAACGCCGGCAAGAAGTCGGAACTCCTTCAATCCCGACGGGGCGAGATCTTCCATCAGTTCAACAAAATCCATATGCACCATCCGGCGCACACGGCGGGCGAGGTGGGGAATCGGGCTCGACGGTTCGGTGCGGTCATAAAACGCGACGACGAGGTCCAGGCATTTTACCACGTCGTCGCGCGAAGAAATCCTGTCAGGGAGTCCGGAGCTCGAGTCCGCGCAGCTAGCCATACTTGCCATTGCATCGGCTCCATGACCGTTTCGGGCAGGCATTACGGGTTCTGCAAGCGAAGGGGACGGCTTTGCCGAGCCATTCGCCATCGCGCCGGCAGCCGAGTTGCGCTCGAGGGTTGTCAGCAAACGCTGCAGGAACCGTTTTAATTCCGGAATGGTGGTCCCGCCGCTGCCTTCAAGGCGAGCGTTGAGGGCTGTCTCGACGGCTTCCAATGCCGCGACCGCCGCGCTCGCATTGGCGATGAGCGACTGCATTTCCTCATTGGCTTGATCCGCCTGTGCCGCGCACCCGGCACGGACCCGATTCAACAGTTGTCCGTGCGCACTGACAAGCGCTGCCTTTTCGGCCGCATTCAATCCTGACGCTGCTTCTTGCAGCATGACGCGGTCGTCGAGCGCAGCGTGTTCCAGGTCGCGTCCGCTGATCGGCCCGATCGAGCGTGGCGCAAAGAAAGTCATTTGCCGTAGGTTGGCCAGCAACCCGTCCTGACCATTTTGAAGGTCGAGCAGCGCGTTGATGCGGCGCAAGGCGGCCTCGCGAAGCGACGTGTTGGGGCGCAGCGCCGGGTGCATGGTTTCCCAATGCTGGTCGAATGTCCGCCCAATAAGCGTCAGACCCTGCGCCAAGCCGGCCAGTCCCTGCTCGTTGGCCAGTGCGCGTGTGACAATTACAATCAGGCGCAAGTCGCGGCCACGCGCGCGCAATTCCTCGGCCTTGGTGAGCACTGCTGGCCAGTCGACGGGAATGGTGCTTTGCGAGACCGGCCTGTTGTTGCCGTCATGGACAACCTTGACCTGAGGCTCCGTCAGACGCTCCAGTTCGTGAAACGCCGGATCGTTACGCAAATCCTCTCCCGACGGATTTTCACCATCGAGCGGAGCAAGCCAGAGTGCGACGTCGATCACACCGATCCCCCAGTCACCGGCCCTGAGGCCGACCTGCCCCTACGTTATCACACGGTTGCGCTTTTCCACAATTCAGCGAGTGCGGAAAAAATTAACAAAAGCTAATGCAGCCTTGTCTTGATTGTGGAATCCGAGGGGCGAGATTGCCTAGGCCTGGGCCGGAAATGTCGTGCCTGGGATGTCAGGCTCGTGATTGTTTGCAGCCGGCGATGCAGGATCTTCCACCAATGATGGGAGCCCGCATAATCGGGGATCGAAACCTTTGTTCATCCCGCACTTTGTCAAGCGGCTGCTTATGTGGCAGGTTATCCACTTGCAGAGTGCAGGAGCACGTTCGATGGAACAGCGCCGGTCATCGCAGAGTTTCAAACGCAAGGAACTGGTCGGCAAGCTCAATCCTCTAGGGTTGCGCGCCTTCAAGGCAGCGGCCGACACTGCCAAGCTGCGTGGCAATCCTTACGTCGAACTCGTCCACTTCGTTGAGCAGCTGGTGCTCTCCGACCGCTCGGATGTGCAAATGATGATCGCCGATGCGGGACTGGATGCGAGCCGACTTACGGCCGATATGACGCGCGCGGTGGACAAGCTGCCTTATGGCGCAACCTCGATCGAGGAGTTTTCCGACCATATCTTCCACGCCATCCAGGAGGCATGGAATCTGGCAACACTGGAATTCGGCGTGGAGGAGGTCCGCAGCGCATATGTTCTGCTTGCTTGCCTGAAGACACCGGTGCTGGAAGGCCTGCTGTCGAAGATCAGCGGCGAGTTCGACAAAATTGACGCCGACGCCGTCGTGGCGCGCTTCGCCGATGTCACGGAGGGCTCACTCGAAGCCGGCGCTTCTCCTGCGGTAACCGCGGCAGAGGCGCCGCGGCGGATTCCGGGCGGGGATTCGGCACTGGCCAAATATGCCACCGACCTGACTCAGCGCGCCCGCGACGGAAAGATTGATCCGGTCGTCGGCCGCGATCCGGAGATCAGGCAGATTGTCGACATACTGATGCGGCGCCGCCAGAACAACCCGATCCTGACCGGGGAGGCGGGTGTCGGCAAGACCGCAGTCGTGGAGGGTTTTGCTCTGCGCATCGCCAAAGGCGATGTGCCGCCCCCACTGCAGGGAGTGAGCGTGCGCATGCTCGACGTTGGATTGATGCAGGCAGGCGCTAGCGTAAAGGGTGAATTCGAAAAACGACTGAAGGCCGTAATCGACGAAGTTCAATCCTCTGAAGCGCCGGTCATCCTCTTCATCGACGAAGCCCATACGCTGATCGGTGCCGGTGGTGCTGCCGGAACCGGCGACGCTGCCAATCTGCTCAAGCCGGCGCTGGCACGCGGCGAACTTCGCACGATAGCGGCAACGACCTGGTCGGAATACAAGCAGCACATCGAGAAAGACCCGGCACTGACCCGCCGCTTCCAGGTGATAAAGATCGACGAGCCTTCGGAATCGGTTGCCATCCTCATGTTGCGCGGCGTAGCCGACGTTCTCGAACAGCACCACGAAGTGCAGATATTGGACGAGGCGATCGACGCGGCGGTCGCCCTGTCGCATCGCTACATCCCGGCGCGGCAGTTGCCGGACAAGGCGGTCAGCCTTCTCGACACCGCCTGCGCGCGTGTCGCCGTATCGCAGCACGCCACGCCGGCCGAGGTCGAGGACATCATGCGCCGTCGTCAGGCGCTGGAGGTCGAGCGCGGCATTATCGGCCGCGAGGCTGCAATCGGCATCGAAGTGGCCGAGCGGCAGGCACGGGTCGAAGCCGGACTTGCCGAGACAGAACGCACGCTCGCAGCCGCGCAGCAGCGCTGGGAGAGCGAAAAGGCGCTGGTGGCCGAGATACTTGAATTGCGTGCCAGGCTGCGCGGCGACGGCCTGCCGCTCGATGCCGTGGAAGGGCAGGAGGCCGCCACCGAGACAGAGATTGGGGAGGTGCCGGAGACCGAACAGTCCAATGCCGGGACGAAGGCTCCGGCGGCAGGTGGTACTCCGCCTCCCGATCCGGTTGCCGATCTCGCTCGGCTGCGCGAACTGATGAGCGAACTAGCCGAGGCGCAAGGCGAAACACCGCTCATCCTACCATCGGTCGACCGCAACGCCGTGGCGGCCGTGGTTCAGGACTGGACGGGCATACCGACGGGGCGGATGCTGTCGAGTCAGACCGAGAAGGCGCTGCGGCTCGCGTCCACTCTGTCCGAGCGGGTTGTCGGACAGGATCACGCCATGGAGATGATTGCCAAGCGCGTACAGACCAGCCGCGCCGGTCTCGGCGCTCCGGAAAAGCCGGTGGGTGTGTTCCTGCTTTGCGGTCCCTCGGGCGTAGGCAAGACCGAAACCGCCTTGGCACTGGCCGAAACGCTCTACGGCGGAGAGCAGAACCTGATCTCGATCAACATGTCTGAATTCCAGGAGGCGCATACGGTCTCTACCTTGAAGGGCGCGCCGCCCGGCTATGTCGGCTACGGCAAGGGCGGAATTCTCACCGAGGCGGTGCGACGCAAGCCCTATTCGGTGATCCTGCTCGACGAAGTCGAGAAGGCGCATCCGGACGTGCACGAAATCTTCTTCCAGGTCTTTGATAAAGGGATGATGGACGACAGTGAAGGCCGACGGATCGACTTCAAGAACACGCTGATCCTTCTCACGTCGAATGTCGGCTCCGAAGTGATCATGGACCGGACGAGGAATGGCGCGGTCCGGGCAGGGCTCGACGATCTGGACACCGCGTTACGCAGCCCATTGCTGAAAGTCTTCCCTGCGGCCTTTCTCGGCCGGGTGGTGACCATCCCCTACTTTCCGCTTTCGGATTCGATGATCGAAGCGATCACCCGTCATCAATTCGCCAAGATTGCTCGCCGGCTGCGTGCGACCAACGATGCGGAGTTGGTAATCGGCGACGGTGTAATGGATCTGGTCAAGACCCGCTGCACGGAGATCGAATCCGGCGGCAGAATGATTGACGCCATCCTAACCAACACGCTTCTTCCGGATCTGAGCCGCGGCGTGCTGAACCGGTCGCTCACTGGCGAAAAGATGACGAAGGTCACGGTTGGCGCCTCAGGCCAAGGGTTTACCTATTCCTTCGAATAGGCCAGGCGAAATATGGCGGCCCCTTTCGGCCGCCTCCTGCATTGATCAGATATCCGCTAATTGATACCTGCGGCTTGCCCCGCGCAGCTCACTATCCGAGGACAATTACCACTGCATCGCCTACAGTTCTGAAATCTCTCGAGGCGAAACGATCTCACATCGTGCTGACGGAGCGGAAAGACCACCTCGATTCTCTTCAGAAGATATTCTCGCTATTCGTGAAAACCTTGTAATCCGCGCGGCGGCATGTCGGCGAAGGATCGCAAGGCCGCCAGCATGGCACTCAATGTCTCAGATGACGATGAGCGTCTAATCCTCGAGACAAGCCGCTACATCGGCGAAGGCTTCGATGATTTCCGACTCGACACGCTGTTCCTGATCGCCTGGAGGGGACACTGAGTATGTCGGCCGGCTGCATCGCGAACATGACGGAAAAAGGGATGTTCTGGTCGTGGACTATGTCGATCAGACGGGTCCGGTTTTCGCCCGGATGGCCGCAAAACGACGCGCTGGCTATCGTGCGCTCGGCTACATGATCGAGTAGCGGCGCCCCACTGTGAGCGGAGCGCCCTTGTTCGGTCACCGCGACCAGATGAGCTTGTGCTCGCCCTTTTCGCCCTCGACGAGCACAAGCTCATCTGGTCCCGCGACGCCGCTGAGTGATCACGGAGCCCCGTCCCAAAAGGCGGGGCTTCTCGATGTCAGGTACGCCACTGCATAGACGCTCTTATCAGGTGCAGCACTCTATGCTTTGACGGGTGCCTTACGCGCCTTCTTCAGCGGCGCCTTGATTGCGGTTGCGGCTGTCGTCGCTGCTGCCGCGCGAGCAGCTCGTTTTGGTTTTTCTGCCGCAGTCGTTGAAGGCGTTGCCGCCTTGCGCCCCAGGCCCATTGATTTCGCCAGGGCCGAGCGGGTGGCCGCGTAGTTCGGCGCCACCATCGGATAATCCGAGGGCAGGTTCCATTTCTGGCGGTATTGGTCAGGGCTCAGATTGTAATGCGTTCCGATATGCCGCTTCAAGGATTTGAATTTCTTCCCGTCCTCCAGGCAGATAATGAAATCTGGCGAGACTGATTTCTTGATCGACACCGCCGGCTCCAGCTTGGCCGTGGCCGGAGCCACAGCTGTGCCGATCCCTTGCAAAGCGACATAGGTATCGCCGATCAGCTTCGACAACTCGCTGACCGGCAGGGGATTATTCGAAACAAAGGCGGAAACGATGTCGGCGGTAATTGATACGAGATCAGCCTGGTCGCGTTGGTCTGGAGAAACGTTCATCGAGTTTTCCTCTTGTCTAATGGGCGCGTGGACGGATGAGCTGTTTATTGCGGAATCACGCAAACAATTCGTTATTTCCGTCAACAAACCTCATTCCTTGCAAATATCAAGCCGGCACGCTTCGCATTCTGAGCTCCAGACAAGGTTGAGAGGCGCTCGATTTCGACTGCCTGCTCGATGAAGCAATGCAACGGCAGCTATTCGGCTGACGCGAGCGGCCGACAAGCTGGACGCAATCGGCGGTGACAGCGCTGTCCTATTCCCGTGTGTACGGCACGCCCAGCATGGCCGGAGCACTGGCTCGCGAGCGACGGATCATCAGCGCCACGATCGCCGCAACATAGGGCATCATCAACATATATTGGTAAGGAATGGCGATGCCGATGCCTTGGATTTGCAATTGCAGCGCGTCGAGGAAGGAAAACACCAGCGCCGCTACCAAAATCGGGTAGGGCCGCCACAGACCGGCGATAACGATGATGATCGCCAGCCAGCCGCGTCCGTTGGTCATGTCCGGCACGAAACGCGCCGCTTGGCCGACAGACAGGAACGCGCCGGCGAAGCCTGCCATCACGCCACCGAAGACCACAGCAGCATACTGGACCGAGGCCACCTTCACCCCCTTAACATCGAGGGCCTTAGGATTGTCGCCAGCGCAACGTACGATCAGCCCATAGCGCGTCCGGAACAGAAAGAGCCATACCGGCGGCACCATTAGGAAGGCGATGTAGGTCAGCACCCGCTGGTCGAACAGGATTGGGCCGAGCACCGGGATATCGCTCAGGCCCGGTATCGGCACGTCGGCGAAGAAGGGGATGGTCGGCGTCTCGCCGTGGCCGACGAACGCGGAACGAAGCCAATAGGTGGAAAGGCCGGCGCCGAGCAGGTTGACGGCAAGCCCCGTGACGATCTGCTCCACTTTCAACGTGATCACCAGCACGGCGAACACGAGCGCCATCAGCGCGCCGGTGAACCCGGCTGCAAGGACACCCAGCCAGAGAGAGCCGCTTTCGTATGCGGCGAGATAGCCGGTGAACGCGCCCATAAGCATCATGCCTTCGAGACCCATATTGTATACGCCGCTGCGCTCGGCGACGAGCTCGCCAATTGCGGCGAGCAGGAGCGGGGTGGCGATGCGGATGGTCGCCGCCGCCACGCTGATCAGGATTGACGCTTGGAAGAGAGCGTCAAGCACGGCCGACCCTCCGTAGGCGGAAATTGCACGCCGCCCAGCCGGCTAGGTAGAACAAAAGGAGGATCGCCTGGATGGCATAGATCAGCGCTGAGGGTACGCCGGTCTTGATCTGCATGAGCGTGGCGCCGTTGAGCAGCGCGCCGAACAGCACCGCGGCGACGACGACGCCAAGCGGATGCAACTGGCCGAGGATGGCGACGATGATGCCGCTATAGCCGTAGCCTGCTATGACGCCCGCCTTCAGGCGGTAGTGCACGCCATAGACTTCCGTGATGCCTGCGAGCCCGGCAAGCGCGCCGGAAACCATAAGCACCACGAGGATCAGCCGTCGTGTATTGGTACCCTGTACGTCGAGCGCGCGCATGTTGGACCCGGCAGCCTTGATCTCGTAGCCGAGCGGTGTGCGCGTCAACAGCATGTGGACCAGGGCAGCCGCTGCGATCGCCAGCAGGAAACCGGCATGCAGTCGCGAACCGGAAAACAGCACGGGAAGCACCGAGCCCGGATCGACCTTCGGCGTCTGCTCGAAGAAGGCGCCGGCCTCGCTCCACGGGCCGCGCAGCAGCAGCAGCGAAATGACATAGACGATGATGTAGTTGAGCATAACGGTCGAAATCACCTCATCGACCGAAAAGCGGGTCTTCAGCACGCCCGCCAGGCCGGCATAGAGTGCTCCGCCGACAATGCCGCCGACTATGACCACAGGAATTTGGATGAAAGGTGAAAAGCCAATGAGGTTGTGCTGCAACCAGTAGGCAAACATGGCGCCGGCGAAGACCTGGCCTTCGGCGCCGATGTTCCAGATGCGCGCGCGGAAGGCGACGCAAGCGGCAAGTCCGGTAAAGATCAGAGGCGTGGCCTTGACCAGCGTTTCGCCGGCGGCGCGCGACGACCCAAAGCCGCCCTTCAGGAGAGCCTCGAAAGCCGCCCGTGGACTGGCGCCCGCGGCGGCAAAAAGCAGGCTGCACACCAGAACCGCCGCTGCTCCTGCCGCGGCAAGCGCAACGACGAGCGCGGTCGGCCGCCTCTCCAGTCGACGCTCGAGGCGCCATTCCACGAGGTTGAAATCGGTCATGCCGCAGCCTCGCTCTCGTGGCCCGCCATCAAGCTGCCGATTTCGTCATAGGTGGTTTTATCGGTATCGAGCACCGCAAGGATGCGGCCGCGAAACATCACGCATATGCGACGACTTAGAGCGAAAAGATCCTCAAGTTCCTCGCTCGCGAGCAGGATGGCGCAGCCTTCGTCGCGTTTGCGCCGGAGTTCGCGATGGACGAACTCGATGGCGCCGACGTCGAGCCCGCGCGTCGGCTGGTTGCACAGCAAAAGCCGGTTCGCCTTGGCGAACTCGCGGGCGAGGATGACCTTCTGCGCGTTGCCGCCCGACAACTTACGGGAGAGTGCCGACGGACCGGTTGCTGCAATGGAATAGGCGTCGATCGCCGCGCGCGCATTGGCTTCGAGCGCCGCGGCGTCGATGAACGGCCCTTTGCGCCAGCGCGCCTGCCATTGCTGGCCGAGGACGAGGTTCTCGCCGATGTCGAGGTCGGCAACGAGGCCGTCGCGGAAACGGTCGCTCGGCACGTAGCCGACGCCTTTGGCCGCTACCGTCGCCGGGGAGTTCGCTTGCAGCGCTTCGCCATCGAGGGAGATCGTGCCGCGATCGGGCGAGATGAGGCCTGCGAGGCACTCGAACAGCTCGTCCTGGCCGTTGCCGGAAACGCCGGCGATGCCGAAGATCTCGCCGCCGGTGATGTCGAAAGACGCATTGTCCAGCACCGCCCTTTGCTCGCGCAGGTATGTGAGCCCGCGCACCGAAAGCACCGTCTCGCCGGGCGCTTTCGCATCTCGCGCGCGCGCCGGTGAGGCAACGGGGCGGCCGACCATCATGGTGGTGAGCTGGTCGCGGCTGACGTCCGAGGTTGAAACTGTTCCGACCAGTCTCCCCTTGCGCAGCACGCTGACCTGGTTGGACTGCATCACTTCCGCCATTTTGTGGCTGATCAGCACGACCGACAGGCTTTCGGTGGTGAGCCGCCGGACCGTCGCAAACAGCCGGCGCGATTCTTCAGGCGTGAGCACCGCCGTCGGTTCGTCCAGGATGAGCAGCCTGGCGCCGGTGTAGAGTGCCTTGACGATCTCCAGCCATTGCTGCTCGCCGACGGAAAGATCGGCGACAGGCCGGTGCGGATCGAGCGAGATGCCGTAGGTGGAACAGATCGCCTCGATCCTTGAGAGAGCGTCGGCCCGGCCGAGCCGCCAGCCGGAGCCGGTGCCGACCGCCACATTCTCCAGCACAGTGAAGCCGGGAACGAGAACGAAATGCTGGTGCACCATGCCGATGCCGGCGCGGATGGCTTCGCCCGGCGAGCGCAGGTGGACGGTCTTGCCGTCCACCCGAATTTCGCCGGCGTCGGGCTGATAGAGCCCGTAAAGGCAGGACGACAGCGTCGACTTGCCGGCGCCATTCTCGCCCAGCAGGCAATGCAATTCGCCGGGCATCACGTCGAGCGAGACGTCGTCGTTGGCGAGAAGCGTAGCGAAACGCTTCGTCAGGTGCCGGACCGATAGGCGCGGTATTTGGCTCATCTCGGATCGGCGATCTCCCGCTTCAGTCCGATTTCGGCTCGTCCAATTTGAGCCCGATCTTCTTGTCGCCGCTCTGGATAGCTTTGGCCGTTTCAGCAGTAAGCGCATTGACGTCGTCGGGCATCTTGGCTTCCCATGCCGGATTGAGGGCAAGGTCGCCGGAGCCTTCCTGCCAAGTGAACCACTTCGCTTCCTTCGGGGCGTCGAACTTGGCGCCAGTGGTCTTTGCCTTCCACCACTCGTCGATGATCCAGTTGATGTGCGGATCCCATTTGACGATGGTCGAGGCGATGATAGACTTCGGTGCGACCTTCGACATGTCGACATAATTGCCGAAGCAGCCGATACTGCGCTGCTCGCACACCTCGAAGGCGCCCGACATCTGGTAGATCATGTCCGCACCGGCGGCGATCTGCGCCGAGGTGGCTTCGTTCGATTTGGCCGGATCGAACCAGGACTGGATAAAGCTAATCTTCTGCTTCACCTTCGGGTTCACTTCCTTGGCACCGGCGAAGAAGGCGTTGATCTGGTCATTGGTGTCTTCGGCCGGGAAGGTGGAGACAGCGCTGACGACATTTGACTTGGTCAGTTTGCCGGCCAGCTGTCCCATCACATAGGCAGGCTCGTGCGCATGGATGAATATCCAATAAGCGTTGCCACCGAGGCCGCGATTGCCCGAACCGCTCATGACGAACATCGTGACGGGGAACTCGTCTTTCAGCTTTTCGATCGCATCGACATAGGCGGTGTCGCCGAACAATATGTCGTATTCGCCCGTCTCCGCATAGGTGCGGAACACCTGCTCGGCATTGTCGTAGACGTTCTCGGTGTAGTTGATCTCGATGTCGAGGCCGTGCGGCTTGGCGGCGATGATCCGGTCCATGGAGCTCACGAAGGAGGATTCCCACGGTGCTTCCTTGCCGGCAGAAAGAATGCCGGCGATCCTGAGCTTTGTCGGCTCCTCGGCCTGCGCGCGGCCGCCCACCAACAATGTCGCGGCGACGAACGAAACCGCTACGAGAAATGTCTTCAGCATGGTTTCCTCCCTTTGTGTCGTGTTCCCGGCTTATGAGGCTCGTTTCAACGGATTGACTACCTTCAGGTTGACGCAATCGATCAAGCCGAGATCGGTTATCGCGAAATCGGGAATTGCGGTGATCTGCAGTACGAACATGTACATGAAGGGCCATGGCAGCGTACAGCCAAGCGCGCGTGCCGCATCGTCGAGTTCCAGTTCCTTCTTCGCCATGTCTGAAGGCTCGAGGTCCGAGACGATGCCGCCGATCGGCAACGGCAGGAACGACACGATGCGACCGCCGTCCGTCACCACCTGGCCGCCATTGTTCTCGACGATGTGGTTGATTGCCAATGCCATGTCGTCGGGGTTGGTACCGAGACAGACAATATTGTTGTCGTCGGGCGCCGCCGAGGTGGCGAGCGCGCCGGAGCGCAGCCCGAAGCCGGAGGCGAAGGCGACCGGCCGGTTGGAGGTGCGGCCATAGCGCTCGACGACGGTGAGATACTGCACGTCCTGCGACGGATCGGCCTCGACATAGCCGTGGCGCACCGGCAGCACGACATCGCGCTGCCTGCGTACGAAAATCTGTTCGGGCGTGACAGCGATCGTCAGCACTGGCGCCTTGTCGACCGCCTCGGGCGCGCGCACCAAAAGGTCCTCGCGTGAAACGGGCGCAAGTTTGAACGTGTCGGTGACAAGAGTGCTGCGCGCCGGCGGCGTGAGATCGTCCACGAGCCTGCCATCGCGCGCGGCAAGCCTTCCCTTGGCGATGACGGCCGAGACGCGGAAATCCCCGATATCCTTGACCAGCAGGATGTCGGCGGCGAGCCCGGGCGAGATCGAACCGACCTTCTGGCCGATACGCAGCGCTTCGGCGCCGTTGATGGTCGCCATCTGGATGGCTGTGAGTGGCGGAACTCCCATCGTGACCGCCATGCGGATCATGTTGTCGAGATGGCCGCGGCCAAGGATGTCCGATGCGACCACGTCGTCGGTGCAGAAGCTGATGCGGTTTGTGGCCCCTATCCCCATCTCGGTGACGATGCGCAGGTTCTCCTCGAGAAAATGCGAGATGGAGGACTCGCGAATGACGACATGCATGCCCTTGCGCAGCTTTTCCAGCATCTCGTCCGCGGTGTAACTCTCGTGGTCGGAGCGCACGCCGGCCTGCAGGTAACTGTTCAATCGATTGCCGCGACACATCGGCGAGCAGCCGAGGATCGGCAGGCGGCTCTTTTCGGCGATCTCCACCGCCTGCAGGACGTGTTCGTCCATCGTGTCGACGAACTCTCGCACCGTCTCCCATATGCCGACGCATTCGGGCCAGGAATGGGTTGCGCGGTGATCGTCCGGTCCGAAATAGTAGCCGACATTGGAGCGCGGCAGCGTATAGGGCGTTTTGCAGGGCGCGCCCCAGAAGATCTTGAGGGGAGTTCCTTTCGCTTCGTCGAGGAATTCGCGCGCGCCTTCGAGGCCGGACACCACGAGGATCTGGTCCAAGCCAGACACGATCGAAGTGGTGCCGAGCGGCACCACCGCCTTGGCGAAGCTGGTGACCGACATTTTGGAGCATTCAACGTGGAGGTGGCCATCGATCAGGCCGGGGCAGAGGAAATGGCCGGTCGCATCGATCATCTCGGTCTCGGGCCCGCGATACTCCGAGACATGTCCGACAGCGACGATACGGTCCTTGTAGACGGCGACGTCGGCGGGATAGATCTCGCCCGACGCGACATTGACCAGCGTGCCGCCGCTGACGATGAGCGTTGCCTTGTACTCCGCGCGACCGGCGCGGATAAATTCGCGTAAATCGGACAACTTATCTCCCGTTCATGCAATCTCGCGCGGTAGGGACCTAGCCTCGTTCTGCGCCAAAGCCCAGCTTGCGCGCTGTGATCCTGTCGTATTAGGGTCGTCCATGCAAACCTCAGCTTCTAGTCATTTCTGGACATAACGTTCAAATTGTTGGACGACCGATGGATTTTGAAGCAATTGACTATTTCATTAAGGTGGCTGAGGCGCAGTCGCTCTCGCACGCCTCGAAACTGTATGGGCTGCCCAAGTCTAGCCTGAGCCATAAGGTGCGCGCGTTGGAGGATTCGCTTGGTGTCGCGCTGTTTGTGCGCGACGGGCGGGAACTGCATCTGAGCGATGCCGGGGTCGAGTTCCTCGACCATGCCCAGCGTATCAAGGAAACCTGCGAAGGAGCGAAGGCGGCGATCGCCGAGGCGGGTCACGATATCGCCGGCACGCTGACGATAGGCTCGACCGGCGAGTTCGGCACCTCCTTCACCTCGGAGCTGCTGTTCGCCTTCCGCCAGCAGTATCCGCAGGTACATGTCGACGTGATCTTCCTTTCGCTCGGCTATTTCCTTGCGCCGGAGAAGCACCAGCCCTTCGACGGCATATTCCATTGGGGCGAGCCCGCGAACTCCGACTACATTGCGCGCAAGCTCGGCGAAGCGTCGTTCTGCCTCTATGCCAGCCCGCGCTATATTGAAAACTTCGGGGAACCGGCGATGCCCGCGGACCTGGCCGGTCACGGCGCCGTCGCATTCCGCCAACCAAGGGGCGTGCAATCCTGGCATCTCGAGCGCGGCGGGGAAACGGTCGACTTCATACCCACGGCCCAGTGCATGGCGAACGACTACTGGATGCTGAAATACTTCGCCGTCGCCGGCGAGGGTATCGTTTATCTGCCAGCCTTCTTTACTGAGATCGAGTGCATGAACGGCGACCTGGTGCCAGTACTGCCGGAGTGGCACTCGCCCCTGGTCCCGATAAACCTGCTTTATATGCGACGCCGTTATGTGTCGCGCAAGTTCGCCGCCTTTCTGGATTTCTGCCTGGACTATTATCGGCAGCGCGCCGCTTACAGTTCACCCAGGTATTGCGTCGAGGTCGTGCGGCCCTTTGGGGGCCAACGCCCCGGAGGAGAAAGTAACAGATGATCAAGGCGTGGGTCGAAATGCGCGCCGCAGTTGGTTGATGTCGCCATGGGTGCACCGCCCGCTGGTATGGTGATCCGGAACATGCGCTGGGCGAATGTTCATTCGGGTGAGATCATCCTCGCAAAAACCACGACCAGGAGGGCGCGAAATCGCCGCCGCCTAGCGGAGGCAGGGAGGGGCGTATTGTCTTGCTCCAAAAATGCCCTCGCGGGAATTTGCTCCGGTCACCGCAATGACAAAGATCGGCCAATTGACTTTTGCTCGCGGGGCCGCATCAAGACGAGCATGCGGAATATTTTTGCGCGAAATATTCCGGACTGACGGCAAAGCAACGATGACCAATCGTACGTTTCTTATATCCAATTGACGCCAACCAAGAATAAATTAATATCCGGCTGGGGCGTGTCTTTGGGGATGGTTGGATGAGCAATTTGCAAAGGGTAACTCCAGTTCTAGAACAAGCAATCGCTGCACTTCTAAACAGGGCCGAGTATGACGACACCGTTTCGATCAAAGCGGCACTGAAGGAAATTAGGCGGGCTGCGCCTTATTTGGCCGCATCCGACGAAGAGCTAACCGAGGCGATTATCGAAGTATCTGCTGTCATGGGCCTGTCTCAATGAGTGGCATTGGGTATCCTGGCGATTTGGCTTTGTTGAAGCAGGTCTTGATCGTGTCTGCGCCGAGGCAGGTATTCCGTTAGTAGCATGCAGGCGGAGCGCCTGAGCGTGAGCGCAATGGCACTCTTCTAGGCTAGGCCGTGAACTCATAAATGCGGAGGGTGGCGGGAAGCCGACTGGCTGCCATCAGGAGAGGCCGCGGTGGATGCCGACACGAGCTATTCGTCGTGAAAGAATGCACCTAATTCGGCAGCCAGTGCCTCTGGCACCTCCTCCGCCATGTGGTGGTGGCAGTTGAGGCTGTTTCCTTGAACATTTGAAGACCATTCCCGCCAGATTGCGATGACGTCGCTATGCAACTCCTCCAGGTCATCGTAAGCTGACCATAGCACGAGCAGCGGACATTCCAATTTTCGGCCTGCGGCTCGGTCGTCCTCGTCATGTTGTCGGTCTATGCCTAACCCGGCCCTGTAATCCTCGATCATGCCGTGGACCGTCGCCGGATCGTGGATCGAGGCGAGAAAATCAGCGTAAGCCTCAGCGCCCATCTCCGCGGGATCACCGCCGTACCATGCATCTGGATTGGCAAGGATAGCTTGCTCCGGTTTTTCAGGCTGAGCGAAGAAGAACCAATGCCACCATGCCGATGCGAACCGAGCGTCACATCGTGCCAGCGCATCGCCGATCGGAATGGCTTCAAGGATTGCGAGGCGGCTGACGGATGCCGGATGATCCATCGCTGTCCGAAAAGCGGTGTATGCCCCACGATCGTGACCCACAAGTCCGAAGCGATCGAAGCCAAGATAGTCCAATCAACCACGGATTCCGAACGCATATTTCTCCAACCAACGCCTCTCGGGCCGAATGAACCGCCTCTCTGCTACTCTGGCGGTGCCGTCTTTTCCCGCGGCAGTTCGCGTGTGGGTTTGCAGACGATCAGGATCGATCTGTCCCAGCGATCCAACTCACCGCTCGGATAGAAGGTCGGGTCTGGGCCGGTATAGCCGTCATGCGGCTTGGCCCAAGTACAGTCCGCCCATGACCCGGTCTCCGCCCGCTGACCACCGCATAGAAGCCGGCGTGCAGCGCGGCCGCAAAAGGATGATACCAGCGTCGATCTGGCCCTTGGCTTCGGCGAAGCAAATCACGCGCCGCACCTATTAAGGTGAGTGAACGATTGTGACGCTAGTCTAGCTGGCCAGCGTTAGCCTGCCGTATCGGCTGACCTCGCTCGCAATGTCAGATATAAGACTGTCGAGCGCTGGATTTCGGACCTTCTTGGCCCGCCGCACAATATAGGCGAGCCCGGGAGGTTCAGGTAGGAGGCCGTCGATAACCTCCATGTCCTTGAGAATATGACGATCGCTGAGTAGCGCAACGCCCAATCCCGCGCTTACGGCGGCTACGATACCCGCAGCGCTGGAGCATTCGAACAGGGTTTCGAGCTTCACTCCGCCGTCTTGCCCGATGTCAATCGCCCAGCATCGGTAGAAGCAGTCGTCGTCGAAGGAAAGGAACGGGATCGGGCCTTGACGGCTGAACGACAATTCGCGGGACTTGACCCAGTGCAGGTCCTCCCGAAACAGCACGACGTCGGTTGGTCGGATCTCGTGAGAGAAAACCTGCACCACCGCCATGTCCAGTTCACCGCGTTCTAGCATTGACCTCAGCACGAGACTCATTCGGACTTTCGTCCTCACGGTGACCTGGGGGTGCAAGCGGTGGAAGCGGCCGAGGATGCGCGATAGGTCCGAACATGTCGTGTCCTCGGTGAGGCCCAACATGATCCGGCCTGCCAGGTCCGACTTCGCCAAGCTCACAAGAGCCTCGTCGTGCAGCGCAAGAATCTTCGCTGCGTACTCGATGAGTTTTTCGCCGTCGGAGGTGAACATCCCGCCACCGGGCCGTCGGTCCAGAATGTTGCATCCGAGACTCGTTTCCAGGCGTTTGATTTTGTGGCTTACCGCGGACTGCGTCAGCCCGAGCGCGTCGGCTGCTCTGGTGACACCGCCATGGAGCTTGACAGCACGAATTGCGCGCAACGCGTCGATGTCCAGTCGTCTGCTGTTGATGTCGGTCATCCGCGACTTCCGCTGTGATTGCTATACATGACGCGCCAGCATCACTTTGACAACACCGTATGAACTCGATGGCATGTTTGTCATCACCCAATCGATATTTGTCATGTGCCCGATGCCTGCAGATCGGCTACTCGGTAGCGACATGCAACCTAGGCACGCAAGTGACAGCCCTTCCTTCGTTTTCAGAAATTGTGACCCGGCACCGTATTCTCTATCCTCTGTTGGCGGGATTGCTGATCATCGCCTGGAGTTCCGGTTTCGTTGGCATCCGTTACGCAAGCGAACAAGCCAGCGTAGCCGTCCTGCTGTTTTGGCGCACACTGTTGTCAGGAGTCATCCTCCTTCCGTTCGCACTTGCGTTCGGGCCGAGGATGCGCCTGCGCGCGGTCATATCCCAAGTCGGGTTCGGCGTGATGGCCGTCTTCATTTATCTCGGCGGCTTCGCGCTCGCGATCGAGCAACGCGTGCCGACCGGGTTGGTCGCGCTGATCTCTGATCTTGTGCCGCTGGCAGTCGCGGCCATGTCGCAGCCTGTTCTGGGGGAACGGCTAAACCTGCGGCAGTGGCTTGGCACTGCCGTCGCGGTGACGGGCGTACTGATTGTATCTTTCGACAGCTTGAGCTTCGGAACTGCGCCCGTGTGGGCCTACGAGTTAACCCTTGGCTCGATGATGGTCTTCTCCTTCGCGTCGGTCCTCCGCAGGGGCCGGGAGTCGCTGAACATGCCCGTCCACCAGAGCCTCTGCGTTCACACGCTGACTGGCGCGGTCCTGTTCGGCATCTGCGCCATCGCTCAGGGAGGGGTTGAGCCGCCGATGACGGCCGAGTTCGCCATCGGAATGGTTTGGCTCGTGTTTATTGCCACCTTCGCCGCCTATTCGGTCTATTACACGATGCTGAGCATGTACCCCGTGGCGAAGGTCAGCGCCGCCATCTATCTGAGTCCCCCCGTAACTATGCTGTGGGCCTGGGTGCTGTTCTCGGAGCCTCTCACGCCGGCGATGTTTTTCGGCTTGGCTGTGACGGCCGTAGGAGTCTGGCTGACGGCGCGCGGATAGTCCCAGTTGGACTTCAAGCAACCCGGAACAATATTACGCACGGTCCACACGCTCAATCCAAGTCTGCTTTAGCTTGCCCTTAGCAAAAAGCTGAATGCCCGCTTACGGCCCGTTGCGATTATAGCGCTCTTGGTCGCTTTGCCCTCGACGGCGCCTTTGGCCGTGGCCTGCGCCCCTCCCAATGGATCTGCCGTTCATACAGGCAGCGACATCTCTGGCCATTGCGGTGACCGCTTCCTCGTTCCCGTCGGCGCCCCGGGGATTGCCGCCGAAGCCCGCGGGTTCCGCATTTGCGAACCTGCTGTCCAGCTATCGCGCGGAAGCAGCGTCGCCGGCGAGTGCGCGACGGCGACTGGCGCGTATTGGCTCAGCCCGAAGCGGAATAACGCTGATGGCAAGCGGCGAACCCACCCACCACTGATGGATAGGAGGGATATAACAACGTCGTCGTAGGATTAGACAAGTCTACCCGACGAACGGGCAACCGGTGGGGGCCGCCCACGCCCATAACAGTTGCGTCGCAACAATCGATCCGAAGGAGAATTTCAATGACGACTGTGTCGCTCGTTACTGGTGCAAGCCGCGGCCTTGGCCGCAACACCGCTATAAGCATCGCGCGCCGTGGCGGCGACGTGATCTTCACTTACCGCAGGGGCGACGAGCAGGCGAAGGCCGTCGTCGCCGAGATTCAGGCAATGGGTCGTAAGGTCGTGGCGCTGCGTCTCGACGTGACCGACATCGGCTCGTTCGGGCGCTTCGCTGATGCAGTCAGGTCCCAACTGTCGACCACGTGGGGACGGGATAGGTTCGACCACCTCGTCAACAATGCCGGCCAGGGTGAAATGGCAAGTTTCGCCGAAACCACCGAAGCTCAATTCGACGCACTTTTCGACACCCATGTTAAAGGCGTCTTCTTCCTCACGCAGGCTCTGCTGCCGCTCATTGCCGACGGAGGCCGCATCGTGAACTTCTCTACGGGATTGACGCGCGTCTCGTACCCCGGCTTTTCGGCCTACTCCGCCGCAAAGGGCGCGGTGGAAATCCTCACGGTCTACATGGCCAAGGAACTGGGAAGCCGGGGCATCGCCGTTAACACGGTGGCGCCTGGCGCGATCGAGACTGATTTCCTGGGCGGCGCGGTGCGTGACATGCCTGATCTCAACAAGCAGTTTGCGAACATGATCGCGCTGGGCCGCGTCGGCTTGCCCGACGACATCGGTCCGATGGTCGCCAATCTGCTCGGCCCCGACAATCGCTGGATTACCGCGCAGCGGATCGAGGTTTCTGGCGGGCAGGTGATTTAGGCAACCGGCCCGGTCAAGGTAAAGATCAACAAGGGCGCCGCCGCGGTCTCGCGGCAGCGGCCTTTCGGCACTCATGCGGTGCTTTCTTCGGAGACTTTCTTTGGATCGAACGGCGGTTGCTGGAAAGGTTCTGTGACGCCAAGCGCCCGCTTCTGCGGGCAACTCAGGCCGAGCCGCAAGGCCGCACGACTACGCCCGATCGGCTGGCTGGCCAGCCTTGGCGCCGCCGAGGACGCAGTCGATCATCTCCTGGGCGGACCCAAGATAGTTGGTCGGCTCTGTGAGCTCGTGCAGACGCTTCAGCCCAAGATGGGCGGCAACCTCGGGCGTGCCCGCGAGAACCTCAAAGAGCGACTGTTCGGTTTCCAGCGCGCGACAGCACCCGGCATAGACGAGGTCGTGCGCCGTTTGCCTTCCGGTAATCGGCGCGAGCGCCACCATCACCGCCTCGGCTACGATCAGGCCGCGCGACACGTCCAGATTGGCGCGCATGCGTTCCTGATGCACTTCTAGCCCGGAGAGCAGGAAGTGGGCTTGGCTAAGTGCGCCTGCCGTCAGCGCGAATGCTTCGGGGACCGCCGCCCATTCGAGATGCCACGGGCCAGTCGCGCGCTCGAAATCGTGCACCATTGCGTCGAGCATCAATCCGGCATGCTGGCGCACCAGCTTTGCGGCGGCGATGATGAGCTCGCACGAGATCGGATTGCGCTTCTGCGGCATGGTGCTCGATGCGCCGCGATGGCGCACATAGGGTTCCGAAACTTCGCCGAGTTCGGTCGCCATCATGATGGAGGTATCGAAGGCGAGCTTGGCGAGGCTGCCGCAGATCAGGGCGAGCAGTTGCACCGCTTCGGCCATGCCGTCGCGCGACGAATGCCAGGTGATCGCCGGCGTGGCCAGCTCCAAGATCCGCGCAAGTTCCTCCTGCGCCGCCAGTCCTCTGTCGCCAAAGGATGCCAGTGTGCCCGAGGCGCCGGAAAATTGTACGACAAGTACGCGCGGGCGCATTTGCGCCAAGCGCTCGCGGTGCCGTTCGAGCGCGCTCAGCCAAACGGCCGCCTTGTAGCCGAAGGTGATCGGCAGCGCGTGCTGCAGATGCGTGCGTCCAGCCACAGGAGTCGCGCGGTGCGCCTTCGCCAACTCTCGCAATGCGCCCATCGTTTCGGTAAGTTGGCGGTCAATCCGGTCCAGCGCGGCGCGCACCTGCAGGACCGTTGCGGTATCCATGATGTCCTGCGTGGTTGCTCCCCAATGCAGTAGCGCCCGGCCTGCCCTGCCGCATCTGCGAGTTGTTCGACGATCGGGAGGATCGGATAGCCGACGATCTCGGTTTCGCGCCGCAGGCGCTCGAGATCGAACTGGTGGTGATTGGCGGCGTTTGCGATGCCGAGCCCAGCTTCGGCAGGAATCATGCCCAGGCGCGCTTGTGCCCTCGCGAGTGCGACTTCGGTCTCGACGCAACGGCGTATGAAAGCGCCGCTGTCGAAAATCGAGCGCATTTCGGGGTCTGTGAAGCTCGCGCCAAAAAAGGGAGAATCGATCAGAGAAAGGGTGTTCATCACAGGTCTCCGGTACGCTGCTTGAGTTCGATTTGATCATGCAGGGGCATCAAGCGGCGAGCACAGTCGCTTTCCTCTCGACAGTGAGGACGACGGTGGCGAGCAGGGCGAGCCAAATGGTTGCCGCGGGCGACCATTGCGATCGACACGGACGCGGCGATCGGCATATGGGCGCTGGCCGGCCCGGGGATGGGCGCCTGCAGCGCCCGCCATTGCTCGACAGACTGGCTGTGCAAAATGTTCACGCCGTTCTGGAGAACAGCGTCAACACATTGGCAAGCAGCGTAGGCCCTGCGTCGATCAGGGTCACCACTCCCTCCATCGCGGTGACACGGTGGATCGGAATCGCTCCCGCCGGGCTGTCTCACTGCAGGTTCACATGCTTGGTAATCTGGTAGGGATCGAGGATCTCAATGCCGCCTTCGGTGTCGATGCCGCTTTCCTTCCAGCCGCCGAGGGGTGCTTCGGGTTGGTGCGTCAGGCCCCCGTTCACGCCGACAACGCCATATTGCAGGGCGTCGACCAGCCGACGCTGCCGCGCACCGTCATGGGTGAAGACATAGGAAGAGAGGCCGAATTCGAGCCCGTTCGCCCTTTCCAGCATCGACTTCTCGTCGTTGAACGGCAGGATTGGCGCCACGGGACCGAACGGTTCCTCGCGCAGAATGGCCGCCTCGTCGGGAACATCGGTCAGCACGGTCGGCGAGTAGAAGTTGCCGCGTCGGTCCAGCCGCTTACCGCCGGCAAGAATGGTCGCGCCGCGTCCGCGTGCGTCGTCGACAAGCCTTGCGATGGCGTCGACCCGGCGCTCGTTGGCGAGCGGGCCCATCTGCGTCTGCTGATCGGTGCCGTCGCCCACGCGCAACGCATTGGCCAGTTCGACGAAGCGCGCCGTGAAGCGCCGCGCAATGCTCGCCTCGACAAAGAAACGTGAAGGACATAGGCAGATCTGGCCGGCATTCATGAACTTGGCATGCACCAGCAGTTCGGCCGTCGCTTCGGGGTCGACGTCACCGCATACGATCACCGGTGCATGGCCGCCGAGTTCCATGGTCACCGGCTTCATCGCTGCCCCGGCGGCCGCGGCCAGACGCTTGCCGATCGGGATCCAGCCGGTGAAGGTGATTTTGGCCACTTGCGGCGCATTGATGAGCTGGGTCGAGACATCGTTGGCGTCACCGAACACGACTGCGATCGCGGCCGGATGGACGCCCGCCTCGAGCAGTGCCTTGGCCATCTCGATCACCGAACCGGGCGTTTCCTGCGAGGGCTTGCAGATGATCGCGCAACCGGCGCCAAGCGCGCCTGCGAATTTCTTCGCAGCAAGCGCCATCGAGAAGTTCCAGGGCGTGAAGGCGGCCACCACGCCGATCGGATGCGGTTGCACCTCAATGCGTTGACCGGGCGCGCGGCCCGGGACGATGCGGCCGGAAATCCGCCGCGCCTGTTCGGCCCCCCATTCGAGGAAATCGGCGGAGCGCTCGATCTCGATGCAAGCCTCGCGAAGCGGCTTGCCCTGCTCGCGGGTGATGACATTGGCGATGCGGACGATGTCTGCGCGCAGGCGCTGGGCCGTGTCCTTGAGGATGCGGCCGCGCTCCCAAGGCGGCACGGCCTGCCAGGATCGGAGCCCGCCCAAGGCGACCTTATCGTCTCGTCGATATCGGACTTGGAGGCAAAGGCCACACTGCCAAAAGCCTCGCCGGTAGCGGGGTTGACGACATCGACTGCGATACGGTCGGAGCCTTCGCGGCTCTCGCCCTCGATCAGAAGCTGGAACATGCTGGTCATGGAAAGACTCCTGGCTTGCGGGCACGCTGATCGGGTAGGGCGGTTCAGCCCGAGAGCGCTTTGACAATGGCGTTGGTAAAGGCCGGGATGTCGGACGGCATGCGGCTGTAATGAGATTGCCATCGATGACGACTTCGGCGTCCAGGACCTGCGATCCCGCGTTCCTCAGGTCAGTGCGGACGGAGTACCAGCCGGTGGTGCGCCGGCCGCGCACGATATCGGCCTCAATTAGCACCCAGGGGCCATGACAGATGGAGGCAACCGGCTTGCCGGCCGCGTCGAATTGCCGGACGATCTGAACTGCTTCCTCGGTCATCCGTAGCCTGTCCGGGTTCACCACGCCGCCAGGCACGATCAGGGCGTCGTAGGCGGCGACATCGACGTCGGACAATTGCACGTCGGGCGCAATCTCCCGCTCGGAGGGGTTCGAGCGGCCCGTCGCCATATCGTAGACGACGCCGCTGATCGATCCCGTAGCGGGCGAGGCCAGAGTCACGTTCGCGCCGGCGTCGAGCAGCGACTGACGGGGGAGGTACAGTTCGTCATCCTCAAACCCGTCAGCAGACAGGATCAGGACATGGCGGTTCGAAAGGTCGGTCATCTGAACTCTCCTCGACTGCGGGGGGAGCCATCTAGGATCCCGCTCCCGTTGACCGGCACAATCGCCCCGGCCCGGACATCGCGGTTGCCCAAAGCTTCGGCTTCCTTGCCTATTACTCCGAGGTGGATTGTGCGTCGCGCGCTCCGGAATATACTCGCTACAATGACACACACGCTGCTTGAAGCCGTTCGCCGCCATGCCGACGCCAATGCCGACAGTTACGGCATTGCCAGAACCGATGTGCCGGGGTTGAGTACGATCCGGGCCACTCGTTCCAGCGAGTTGCAATATGCGATCAACTGCCCGCTGGTGGCTCTGGTCGTCCAGGGTGGCAAGCGCGTGACCATGGGCAGCCAGACCTTCGAGTTCGGCGCCGGCGACTCGCTATTGATCGCCGCGGACGTGCCGACTGTGAGCCAGATCACCCGCGCGAACGCCGGCGTGCCTTATTATTCGCTGGTCCTCGAGCTCGACGCCGCGGTGATCGAGCGGCTGGCCGTGGAGATGCGCGTCGTGCAGGCAGGTGTCGGCGGACCCGTCCGCGTCGACACGACCGAGGCAGAAGTCGCCGAAGCCGCTTTGAGGCTGATGCGCGTGCTCGATCGGCCGGCGGCCTTGCCCGTGCTTGGGGATCAGCTCGTGCGCGAGCTGCATTTCTGGCTTCTCGCGGGCAGGCATGGCTCGGCCATCCGCGCGCTGGGCGTTACCGATAGCCATGCACAGCGCATCGGCAAAGCAGTAGCTCTCATCCGTGAAGGATTTGCGCAACCGCTTCGCGTCGAGCAGCTAGCGGAGAAGGCCGGCATGAGTGCCTCCTCTTTCCACCAGCATTTCAGAGCGATCACCTCGCTCTCGCCGCTGCAGTTCCAGAAGCAGTTGCGCCTGATTGAGGCGCGGCGCATCATGCTGTCAGACGGCATGCCCGCGAGCAGCGCCGCCTATGCGGTCGGCTACGAAAGCGTGCCGCAGTTCACGCGCGAATACGGCCGAATGTTTGGCGTACCGCCTGTCCGTGACATCAAGCAGGCCAGGGAGCGGATGAACGTTGCCGCATAGCTAGCGATGGGCGCCGTGGTCTGACAAAGCTTCCCAACCACGCAGTCACCGAGTTTTCGGTCAGGGCCTGACCGTGGTTCACCGTGCAGGCACTGGTGGTGGACGGCGGCAGCACCACCATCATGCCGAGCAAGCCATGTGACGTGCTCCCCTGAAATGCCATGATACGTGCCATCCCTTCACTCGACCTTTCCCGCCGCCGCGCATTGCAATTTGGGCTGGGAGCTAGCCTTGCCGCCACGACGGGCCTGGCGCCCGTTTCTCGCGCCTACGTCAAGGAGGAAGTGCAGGACGAGGACATTTTCTGCTTTGCGCTCAACCTGGAATACATGGAGGCCGAATACTACCTCCGCGGCACCACCGGAAAAGGTATCGACGCCGGAGATGCCGGTTCGAAACCCGGCGACGTCGTTGGCGGAAAGAAGGTGCCTTTCGAGACACCCGCCATCGGCGAATTCATGCAGGAAGTTGCTGAAAACGAACTCGCGCACGTCCGATACTACCGCAAGACGCTTGGAAAGAACGCCGTCGATAGGCCGGCAATCGACTTCGACGCAGGATTCAAAGCCGTCGCGGAAGCGGCTGGTCTCGGTGCGGACTTCGACCCCTTCGGCAACGAGACGAACTTCGTTCTCGGCGGGATGCTGTTCGAGGATGTCGGCGTCACCGCCTACGCCGGCGCGGCGACAGTTCTAAAGAACAAGGATTTTCTCGCCGCCGCTGCAGGCATTCTTGCGGTCGAAGCCTATCACATGGGAATGGCGCGATCTACGCTATACCGGAAGGGAGAGAAAGCCTGGAAGGCCGCCAACGCTGTCTCCGATGCCCGAGACAAAATCGACGGATCGGACGATAAGGACCAGGGGATCCAGGTGGATGGCAAGGCCAACATCGTTCCTTCAACGCCGGACGCGATCGCGTTCACCAGGACGCCGCAGGAAGTGCTGCGGATCGTCTATCTCACCGACAAGGCGGGGGTGAGCAAGGGCGGCTTCTATCCGGAAGGGATGAACGGCACGCTCAAAAGCACCTGAGCCGCTCGCGCGATCAGATCGCCGGAAGGACACAGCGGGCCTACCGTATTGCCCGCGCGGCTATCGAGCTTCGGGTAGGAAAAGCGCCCGGCAACCATGCGCTGGCGGTCTACTCCAATACATGGCTTGCGGGGACCGTCGAAACGGCTGTAACAATCGCAAGTGGCGGTTACAAGTGTTGCTCCTGGCCAGGAAACAGCCTGCCGGTTCGGTCTGGCCGCTGCGTTACGCTCAAGCGCAGAATTCCTCAACTGATGCTCGGCTGGCGGCAACTTGCTCGCCAGCCGAGTTGAGTTCAGGCGGTGGTCGGGGGAGACTGGCCAGCCACACGCTGGTGATTCCAACCTGTGCCGATGTGCCAATCAGCAACCTTCGTCGGTCTTTTTCACCTGGCCTGGCGCGGCGGTGTTGCCTGTCGTGTCCTGCTGACCAGGCGCCGCCTGCTGAGCGCTGCCAGTCTGCTGGCCGGGCGCGCAGTCCCTGGCCGAGTTCGGATTCGTGGTGCCGCTAGTGGTGGTCGTGTCGGTGCCCTGATCGCCCGACATGTTGGTCCCGCTGCTCGTCCTGCCGGTGCCCTGACCCGTCGTACTGGGCATGGTTGTCGTGGTCGAGGTTCCGGTCGTCGAGGTTCCGCTGGTCGAGGTTCCGCTCGAAGTTCCACTGGTCGTCTGGGCAAAGGAAAGCCCCGCCGACACCGCCAGCACGGCCGAAGCCAAAAGGATGCGTTTCATTTTCTTTCTCCTGTCTGAATGCGCCGGGTGCGCTGGCAAATCCAACAGGCAGACAGAAGGAGTGTTCCCCGATGAAGTTCAAGTTTTGTAACTCTGGTCGTAGGTCAGCCTTAGGATGGCGGGCGTATATTAGAAGCCTCTTGAAGAGGACACTGCCCGCACCAGAATCCATGGCATGGCTCGGGGAATAGGCATTGGTGACCAGGTGGCGATTACTGCCACGGTTCGAAGGCGGGTAAAAGAGGACCGCGTAAGCGTCTCGATCCCAGGTTACGACTTCCCACATTCCATCATCGATCACACCAAGGTGAACCGAGGCCAGCAAATCGACCTGAAAGGCGAGGTCACGCGCATCGACGAGGACACCGTGACGATCGACC